>NZ_JAKEVN010000210.1:0-2962 GCF_022398505.1 Pseudoalteromonas sp. Isolate3
ATGTAAAGTTAATTGTATTTTAAATAAATATAATGAATCCGATGAATTTTATAGTCTATTATTAAAATACAAACATACAGATTTAGATCATGCGCGCGTACTGCTGGTGAAAATGGATGATTTCCACCAACAAGGACTCTATCAAGAAGCACTAGATACACAATATCTAGCGTTAAAAGTATTAAATTTAACCCCGCCTTCTGAGTTAGAGAATTTAGATGCTCAAATCGTTAACGAAATCATGCTAATAGATACATACCTTGCACAGCACTCTATTGATAGTCTCTATGATTCTAATGACTTAGAAGATGAACAAATTTTATTATTACTCGATATTCTGACCAGCCTTTGGATCACCGCATATTTATTATCAGATGAGGATGTTGTTCAATGGGCATCAGTAAAAATGTGTAGCCTTTGCCTTGAGCATGGTAGGTGTGAACAATCTGCCTTTGCTTATATTCTTTATGGTTTTGTTTGTGTTAATAGGCTAAATGAATTCAAAAAAGCGGATGAATTTGGCAAAGTTGCACTAAAAATCGCTGATAACTACCCAAACCTAGCGTTACGCGGCAAAGTGTACTTTATGTACGGCTTAACGATTTGTCATTGGAGTAATCACCTTTCTTTTTCTACCAAAAGTTTTCGGCAAAGCTATCAATTCAGTTGTCAGGCTGGTGATTGGACATACGCTAGCTATGCAGCAGTTAATATTATTTCAAACTTAATAATAGAAGGCCTGCCCTTCACTGATGTTTTAACTGAGGCCAATAAGTACTTAAGTTTTTTAAAAGAAAAAAATGAAGAATCAACTAAAAGCTTTTTTATACCTGGCGCATATGTACCATTACTGCACTTAATGGATAAATGTGATAGCCATAATAGCTTTAACTGTGATGTTTTTAATGAACAGGAGCACCAACTTTATGCCAAAGACTCACCGATTATTCAAGCTTGGTATTACTATGCAAAAATCAGAGCGCTCTATTTAATTGGCCTATATGACGAAGCTCTAGCAATTATAGAGCATATTCATATCATCCCAATGGGTGTGCCAGGACAAATAAAAACACCTGAAGCCTATTTTTATTCATGTTTAATTCTGCTCGCTAAACCAGAAACTTATTTAGATTCTAGTAAATATCAGGACATGTTTAAGCACATGTTTGAACGCTTGAAAACTTGGAGTGACTCTTGTGAAGATAACTTCCTTCATAAGGTAAAATTGATAGAGGCTGAATTAGCAAGTTTGAATAACCAACCTTTCTATGAGGTATTTGATCTTTACCATCAAGCAATCGAGCTTGCTAAAGCAGCCGATTACAAACTGATTGAGGCATTAGCAAATGAGTTACTCGCAAATTACCTAGTGAAGCAAAGTAAACTTGAATATGTCATGCACCATCAGCAAATTTCTCAGACTATTTATAATCATTTATCAGTCAATGTTAAGGCGGCAAACTCATCATTACCAAACGATGAGATACCTGTTTTAACCAGTAATTCATCGATAGAAGTGTCGACTAGTTCAATTGCGCTTAATTCCATGATGCAGGCAGCTAATGTACTTTCAGAAGAAATGGTTATAGATAAGTTAATGAATAAATTAATTGCCATTGTTATGGAGTTTTCTGGTGCCTCAAAAGTTGCTTTGTTACTTAAGAAAAATTCAAAATGGTGGGTAGAAAATATTGGTATTTTGAATGAGCCAAATTTCCAGTTTGAACCTTTACCTTACTCTAAATCTACTGATATACCTGCCAGTGTTATCCGGTATGTGATTCGAACACAAAGTATGGCTTTAATTGGTAATGTGTCTGTCGATTCGGTTTTCACCAACGACCCTTACATTGAGAAGCATCAACCAAAATCTATTTTATGCTTACCACTTATCTACAAGAATCGAATCAACAGCATTGTCTATTTAGAGAATGAACTCACAACTGATGCCTTTGGCCAAAACCATCTAGATATGCTTAATTTATTGATTGGTCAAATGGCAATCTCAATCGAAAATTCAGTCCTTTATAGCCAAATGGAAGAAAAGGTTGTTGCCCGAACTAATGATTTAGAAAAATCACTAAAGCAATTAAAACAAACGCAAAATCATTTAGTCGAATCAGAAAAAATGGCTTCACTAGGTCGCTTAGTTGCAGGTGTTGCCCATGAACTTAATACCCCTTTAGGTGTGAGTGTCACAGCCTCTTCAAATCTGCTTGAATTAATAGAACAGCTACGCGTTGCATTTGAAGCACAAACTCTCACGCGTAAAGAATTTGTCTCTAGTATTGCAAATATTAACCAAGCAGGTTCTATTGTATACCGTAATTTAAATAGAGCTGCCGAACTTGTCGCTAACTTTAAACTAGTCGCTGTTGATACGAGTAACGATGAAGAGCGTGAAATCAATCTAAAAGAATATTTAACCGATTTAGTCAGCAGTTTATCTCCTGCTCTTAAAAAGGGTCATCATACTATCCAAATTGATTGTAGCGATGACTTAGTGATCAAGGTTGACCCTGGTGTTATCGCACATATATTCACCAATCTTATTTTAAATTCTTTAATACATGGCTTTGAAGATACACAAGAAGGTCAGATAACGATTACTGCAGAGCTTGAAGGCTCAAAACTTAGAGTTGATTTTCAAGATAATGGCAAAGGCATAACTAAAGAAGTACAAAGTAAGATATTTGAACCTTTCTACACGACTAAACGTGGGGCTGGCGGTAGTGGCCTTGGAATGAATATTGTTTATAATCTTATCGTTCAGAAGCTAAAAGGTACAATCAGCTGTCACTCTGAGGTTGGAAATGGCACTAAATTTACAATTTTAGCCAACTTTTAACCCATCTTCCTAACTTTTCTTAGTTAAATAATATTAACTTTTGTAACATAAAACCGGAATTTTCCTAGTTTTTTTTCATGAATTTATCGCTAAATTGTTTATAAACATTAGTAG
>NZ_JAKEVN010000211.1:0-2881 GCF_022398505.1 Pseudoalteromonas sp. Isolate3
CAGATAACAATTAGAAAGGACCGTAGTTCGTACTAAATTATAGACAGATACGATACTATGATTCGGTCATACATCGTTTCTATAGCAATGATCCTGTTGGATTGTTTGGTGTCGTAGTTTCAGCCACTCAAGAAGATAAGACATTGCTAGGATTGACATGATATAAGCATATTGAATACAAAACCTGGAACTCGCAAGGCTTTATCTTTCTAGCTCAGGCTTCGCATATTGTTTTCAATGCTAGCTGATTCTCAATGAATACATTCGTTTGGTGCCAAATTCATTTCAGGCTGAAGCCGTGGCGAAGGGATTTGTTTTCGATCAAATTCCAGCTGCAACATAAAATAAACAATAAAGTCACATCTCAGAATGCAAAGCCCATTTCAGAATAAGAGGTCATTCTGAGTTCTCATGAGAATCACCAAAAATCTAACGACTAGTGAGGCTGGTGTAAGCCGCCGATTGTTTTTAGAAAAAAAGACGTAAGATTTTAGAATTACTTAATTATGTTAAATAGGCTTGTGTTTATTTGTTTAAGTGTAATGATTGGTATCTTTAAAGCTTCTTTAAACGGTGTTTAAATGAGCTTTAAAGATCTAAGATTTAAACCGCTTTAATAGCTTTACTTTCCCACTTAAATGCTCTCCTACAATGTTCCTTTCCATCAAATGGGGTGGCAAGCCAATCAATAATAAGCATCTGGTAGTAGTAGCGCTTATCACTTCGAAGGCGATAACTTCTTGCAGAAATTGATTCTAGTTTTGTGCCGTGGCAAATACTGCATATTGTTATGTCTATGCTATATAGACTATTAAAGGCCCAAGTGCTGCCATGTAAGGCAATTAGTGATAACACAATGAATGGTACGATGAAAAGTAAACCACAAAGAACGTAGCAAAGTAGGGTTCTTAGCGTTTTAAGTAGAGTTAACATAATGCTCTCCAATAAAAAGGGGCTATCAAGCCCCTTGTTGTTTACTCAAAATACGCTTTACGCGCCATGATAAAGTTAAGACCAAATTGCTTAAACTCAGCTTCGTTTTCAAGTGTAACAACTTGAACACCTTTAGCAGTTTCAGCATTGAAGTTGACCGGAAAGAAAGCCTCAGCTTCCCCAAACTCTGTGGCTAATTCAAGCGCACTCTTGAGTGCTGACAAGCCATTTTGGTTTGACTCATTGAGTGACACAAACACGCCTTTGCATTCAATTCCTTTTAACTTATTGATTTGCTTTTGGTACGGTTCGAGTACTTCATCAGCGGTTCTAACTGCAGGGCGAGTGGGTGCAACGGGTAGCGGCTTAGGCTCAGCCTCTGTAATGCTGCCATCGTCGTTGGCTACCGGCGCGGGTAAGTTAGCGTTGTGTTGCTCAACTTTGTTACGCTCGACTAAATAGTTAACGTACTCTCCGGCCCACACGTACTGCTCATGCTTTGATTGCAGTTCAGCAAACAGGGTTAAGTTGTCAATTTTGCCTTTGGCGATTAGCCCAGGTATGTCTTTAAGGCCCACAGGTCCTTGTAGCAAGGTTGGTAAACCTTGCTCATCAACGATAGGGTTTTGTTCGGTGTCGAGTTCAATAAACTCTAAGATTGGTGTTAGTGTACTAGTCATATTAAACCCATCCTATCGGTTCTACGCAGCAAGCCATGCCAACTAAATTAGTATGGCCATTCTCGTCTAGCATTGTGGTTTGATTATCTGCAATGTGAATTTTGCCATCATCGCCCCAATCACCTGCTGTGGCATCGTATGTAAGTTGAGCGTAAGCATAATTAATAAAACCTTGTTGGTTTTTAGCTACGTTGTAGTTAAGGGCTTTAAACGCAGGACCTTCATTTTCAGGCGCATTAAAATCTTTTGGTAATGCGTGAGTTGGAGAGCCACGGTTTGTGCTAGTCCATGCTCCAAGCTTCCCTTCATATAGGCTGTAGGATTCCAGTTTGACCGTTTGAAAGAATTTATTAGTACCTGCACCAATAGAAGTGTTTATTTCCCCTGTTAAAGAATAACCTAAATGCCTTCCTGTCCATTCACGCCAACCTTGCGAATAGAAAACATTTCCAATATCGCCACCATAAATAGCTAAGTTACTTACTGACTGTGTCATATTGGCTTTTGTTTTATAATGCCAAATCTCAACACGCCCAATTGCTGGAGCATCGTTCACTGTTGGTGCGTTGGTTACTGGGTCAATTGCAATGCTAGTAGAATTCCAAATTACCCCATTATCATTTGTGTATGTCCTGTTTAAAGATGTAACTTCAGTCGGTTTACTTAATTTCATTGATGACCAAAGTGCAGAACCGTCAGGAATAAACCTATTCCAACTCCCAACCCAACCCTCTTTTAAGTCTTCACAAAGTAGAATGTCAGCAGGGTCCCCAATAACCTCGGTATGAATGAACTCATCAGCTACAGAAATATTGGTGTAGTAGCCAGTTACTAATATATATGTTTCACCATTTACACGCTCAAACTGTTTAGTACCATCCCAAATAATCCCCGTTTCAGTTTTTGACAATATTAGTGCTTCATTAATCAGCGTTTCACCACTCTCGCTATACACCGTAATCAAATCACCAACTGTGTAGTTATCTGTGTTAGAAACTTGAGTTCCCGTTGCTAAGGCATTGTCGCTTGTAGAAACTTCTTTCAATACTTTTTTTGTAAAGAACAATTTTTCTCTACCTCGATACTCACCAGCCTTAATTCTTAGGTCTTCTTCTGCAAAGTCTTCGGCTGTTAACTTATGAGCTGAATAACGCATATCACGACATACACCACCTTGGCCGCTTTCGTAAATAGCATCAAAGTAGCGACCATCAGGTCGACTATTTCTTGTTGGGCCACCTGATATTGTGCCCGAGACTGAATTTACA
>NZ_JAKEVN010000212.1:0-2870 GCF_022398505.1 Pseudoalteromonas sp. Isolate3
ACCGAGACGCGATAGTTAACCAACTTAAATCCCAATCAATGTAAAAAAATATTTTTATAACAAATAATTAAGTAATGCTCTTACCAGTTTGAGACGACTTTTTTAATACCATTTTGAGGACCAATCTAAGCATTAAAATCGCCAATACAATACCCGCTGCAAGACTTAACCAATGAGGTAAAACTTCATGCTCTTCGCCCATCATAGGCGCAACCACAAAACCATACTGCGCCACTAAATAGTTAGTTAAAAAGCCAAATGCTAGCGCCGTTCCAATTACCCCTAATAGGTAGGCAAATACTGCTCGCTTGCCAAGCTCTTTTCCAACCACACCAAGCGTTGCAATATTAGTTGCTGGCCCAGCTAACATAAACACGAGCACCGCACCGGGGGACACACCACTGAGTAATAAGCCTGCCGCAATAGGTGTCGATGCAGTCGCACAGATGTACATAGGAATACTGATTAAAATGACCACCAGCATCGCAAGGATGCCATTACCCCACTGGCTTAAATAAGATTCTGGTACATAAGTTTGTACTAGAGCAGCAAAGAATAAACCGATCATTAACCAGATCATGGTGTCTTCAAGCAGCTTGTTACAACTAAAACTCACCGCGCGTTTCAGTTTGCTAAAACGACTTTCAACGGTTTTAGTTGAGTGCTCACTGCTACAACAGCTTTTCTGCGAAGGTGCTTCTTTTTCTGTTGAGCAACTGTGTTGCTGACCCTGTGTTGGTTGCAGTTCCTTGCTACTACAACAACTTGTTTTTTTAACAGGCTCAGGTTCTTTAAGCGTTTGCTTATTACAACAACTTTGCGCGGGCTTAACAGGTGCCTCTTTGCTGCAACAGCTTGATGCGGTCATAGGCTCTGGTTGTTTACTGCTACAACAAGAGTCTGTTTTAGTGCTTTCTTTATTTGGTATTGTGCTTTGCTGTTGATGAAGTTCACTGTCTTTACCTACTAAAACACCTGCCACAATCGCACTGCATACGGCTGCAATAGGGCGAATCACCGCCATAAATGGACCTAATAACACATAAGATACGGAGACCGAATCGACCCCAGTTTCAGGAGTTGATACCAAAAATGCTGTGGTGGCACTTTTTGACGCCCCCGCTCTTCTTAAACCAATTGCCGCAGGGATTACGCCACATGAACACAGTGGCATTGGGGCACCAATAAAGGCCGCTTTCACTGTGGTCCATAAGCCTTCTTTGCCTAAATGGCGATTAAGAAAGTTGGCAGGCAAATACACATTTAAAAGACCTGCGATGAATAAGCCTAGCATTAACCAAGGTGCTGAGAGTAAAAACAGGTGCCAAAAATTAATGAGTAAGTCCATCGATATCCTCCAGCGTCGTTAGTATCGAACAGTTTTCAGCAGGTTCTTCACCGCCACAACATTTATCTGCCAATAATGAAAGTGAGTCATAAAAGCGAGTAAGCTCTGCAATTCTTTGTGCAACGAGATCACGTTTTTGTAACGTCATCTCTTTAACTTCATGGCAAGAGTGCTGATCTTTATGAAATTTAATCTGAAGTAGCTCTTTAATCTCAGCCAAACTAAAGCCAACATTCTTTGCTCTGAGAATAAAAGCCATTTGCTTATAATCATCCTCAGAGTAAAAACGATATCCTACGTCTGAACGCGAACTTGGCGTTAACAAACCATGCTTTTCGTAGTACCTTAGCGTATCTGTTGAGACACCCAACTGACGGGCAAACTCACCTATTTTCATCACCGTCTCCATTGTGAAGCGTTTATTTATTATGCTCACTATAAACCTTGGAGTACACCCCAAGGTCAAGCAATAAATTAAAAAAGGAAAGCACATGAATATTACTGTCCTTGATGCAGCGACATTAGCCAACACTTCGTTAGATGCCTTAGCGCAATTAGGTAAATTAACCTGTTATGACTTAACCAACCAAGAACAAGTTGTTGAGCGCAGCCAAGATGCAGATGTAGTTATCAGTAATAAAGTGGTGATTGATCAGCACGCCATGGCTAAGCTGACTAATTTAAAACTCATTTGCGTTGCAGCCACAGGTACTAACAACATTGACTTAGAGGCGGCTAAGAAGCATAACATTGCAGTGACAAATGTAGCGGGCTATTCAACACCAAGTGTGGTGCAACATACCTTTACTCTAATCACTAATTTATTGGGTAATACTCACAGATACATTAATGATTGTCAGCAAGGCTTATGGCAAAAAAGCCCGATGTTTTGTCGCCTAGATTACAGCTTTAATGAAATTGCCAGCAAAACATTGGCAATTGTTGGTTATGGGTCACTGGGTAAAGCCGTTGCCGACGTAGCACGAGTCTTTGGTGCCAAAGTCATCATCAGTGAGCGTAAAGGCCAAGCACCTCGTGAAGGTCGCGTCAGTTTTAATGACGCCCTAAAAACAGCGGATATTATTAGTGTCCATTGCCCGCTAACTGATGAAACTCGCAACCAAATAGCCGCGGAAGAGTTAAGAATGATGAAACCGTCAGCCATCATTATTAATACCGCCCGTGGTGGTATCATCAATGAAGCTGATTTAGCAGATGCATTGGCTAATAATATCATTGCTGGAGCTGGTGTTGATGTACTCAGCAAAGAACCCGCAGAGCAATCAAACCCGCTAGCACTCTACAAAGGGTCAAACCTATTGCTCACGCCTCACATCGCATGGGCAAGCCAAGAGTCTATTGTTCGCTTAGTTAACGAAATAGCTTTAAATATTCAGGCATTTAATCAGGGCGAGATGCGTAACAGGTTGGTCTAAAAGGCAATATATTAGTCAATAGAGCTAAGTAGTTAGTGATTTTTTACTTAGCCCCATTGCGCAAAATAACATTAACCCAATGATTT
>NZ_JAKEVN010000213.1:0-2857 GCF_022398505.1 Pseudoalteromonas sp. Isolate3
TAATTTAATAAAACAACTCAGAACAAAGGTAGCCGAACTAAAAAGCAAGCTTGCTAAAGAAAAGCAAAAAAACGAGATTGACCCTAAGGAAATCGATAAGGATTTTGAAAAGCTACTGGTGCGATTACAAGAAATGTACGCTGAAATAGATAAGCTCAAACTGATTAATGCTGATTTAAAAAATCAACTTCAGCACTCAGGGCAACATACAGAAATAAGAGTGGATACGTCTACTGGTGAAATTATTGAATTAGTTTCAACGAAACAATAGATTAGATGTAGTAGCTCATATCTCATCTTACAGTTTTGTTGATTAGGTTTAGACTTCACCTGACAGGCAGCAAGAGCGAACAAGAGACGGTCAGAGTGATCTGGATATGTGAACTTAATTCTACAAAGCGGACGCTTAGCGACCCCGTTCATGCAATAAAATTGAGTTTAGGCAATCCGCATTAATTGTATAATGATGTCTCTGCTTCTAAAGAGTATGTTTATGAGAACCATTGGAAAACTGGCAAAAGATTTAGATATCAATGTTGAAACGATCCGCTTTTATGAGCGCCAAGGTTTAATAGAGCAGCCTCCAAAACCCGAATCAGGTTATCGAAAGTATGACGAGACACACGCTAATCAACTCAAATTTATTCTGAAAGCTAAAGCATTAGGGTTTACGCTGAAAGAAATTGAATCACTGATGTCACTAAGTAGCAGTTGCGCTGATATAGAATCGATGGGATTGCAAAAACTTAATCTCATCCGTAATAAAATTGCTGATTTACAGCGGTTAGAGAAAGTAATTCAAGATATGACAGATTCTTGCAAGGCCAATCAAGACCCTCAATCCTGCCCGGTAATAAATTCACTTAAATAGCTATTGACCCCGTACTTATGTACGGAGTTTATACTACCTTAAAAATTGAGGTAGATAGTTATGATCAATAAAATTCTAGATAAAGTAGGTTCTGGTGGCGTTTGGCTAGCCGCCCTTAGTTGCACAGCATGTTTTCCTGCGCTCGGCTCATTGGCATCTGCGCTTGGGTTAGGTTTTCTTTCACATTTTGAAGGGATAGCGGTGAACACCTTATTGCCATTATTTGCTTCACTAGCGTTGTTAGTTAATTTCTATAATTGGTATCAACATCGAGAGTCATTAAGAGGCATTTTAAGTGTCATTGGCCCAATTGCAGTATTGCTGACCCTTTATCCTTTATGGCAATACGACTGGAGCACTTACTTATTTTACTTTGGGATCATTTGGATGGTCGTAATGTCTATTTTAGATATTGTTAAGCCCATTAAGGAACCAGTATGCAAGGTATAGAATTAAAATCTAAGATAACTTGCCCTGAATGTGGATTTAGCAAAGTTGAAACCATGCCTACAAACGCTTGCCAATGGTATTACGAATGCGAAAGCTGTAAAGCACTACTTAAACCGTTCAAAGGTGATTGTTGCGTTTACTGCTCTTATGGAACAGTTAAGTGTCCTCCTATTCAAGAAGGCAATGCATGTTGCTCAGGTAAGTAGCCTAGTATTCGGTGGTTCTGTGCCAACCAAGTAATATCTTAAATGCGATTGCGATTAACACTAAACCACCAAATAGTTCAGCTTTAGACTCCAGCCATACGCCACTTCTTTCGCCGATATTCACACCAATCTAGCTAAAGGCAAACGTCGTGACGCCTATTATCAAGCAAGCTACGGCTATGTCTACCTCAAGCAATGTGATTGCATAACCTGCCGCCATTGCATCAATACTGGCGGCAATAGCAAGAACAAATAGCACACGATGAGTAACATTAGCAATATCTTCTTCAATTCCTTCAGATTGGGACTCATAAATCATTTTTGCCACCGATAAATAATAGCAAAATAAAAGCTATCCAAGGTGCATAATCTTCAATCCAAGATGATCATCCTTTACCGCTGTAATAGCCTAAAAGAGGTATAAAGCCTTGGAAAAATCCAAAATAAGCAACGGCTTTAATAAAGAGTTTTTCAGCATTTGCTACTTTTTTAGAACCTAAGCCTATGGATACTGCAAACACGTCCATACTGAGTGCTATAGCTAATACAAATACTTCAAACAAATCGATTAAACCTGAATAAAATTGTTATAAGATTACGTGACGTATAATTAGTTACTTGACTGATGTTAAACACCTAAGGTTTGCTGACAGTTGCTCAATTATCGAAGCCTTATTTTTACACCAAATTTCAGCCAGATATTCAGTAACAGTGCCAACACTTGAAGGAAACAGAATATTCCCCGCCACTTTGGCGAAAGGGCCATCAGTTTCGAGTAAAATCTCTTCTGTATACCACCTATAGTTGGTATACCAGCTAATGCTGCACCACCATCCATAAGTAGTCCCATCAGTCTGATCTTATCTATTCGTCCAGCAAACTCTTTTGCTTTTGCACTTAGGTTTTTATCGTCTGCTGCTTTTTTAACTAAAGTAGATGCGATTGTTTCTAATAGCGCAGCTTTAGCATCATCGTACCCTTGGAAAGTCCATGCATCAAAATGTACTTGGATATATTCTTGTTCATCAGTTTCCAAAGATGCTTTGGTAAGTTCAAGAATAGTAGATTTTCCTGCGCCCCAATCACCAAAGACACCGACGCTAATAGGCATTAATTCCTTTTCTGTTATAAGATCTTTTATTGACTCAGCCGTTTCATTAAAATTTAAGAAATCAATTTTTGATTCTTTATCAGACCACATAACATCTCCCTTTATTTATTATTTTGCTTTTCCATTCTTTTAATAGTTCTGTGAACCGTAGGGCGGCTAACAGAATATTTTTTTGCTAATGCAGAAATCGATTCACCATTTAATTTATCTTTATATAAT
>NZ_JAKEVN010000214.1:0-2825 GCF_022398505.1 Pseudoalteromonas sp. Isolate3
ATAAAAAGCCCGCTTAATGCGGGCTTTTCTTGCAATTTAATTTATCTCTAATTAAACAGCTTGTTGAACGATTACTTGGTCTGCCTTTTTAGTGTATTGAGGCATACGGTGGAAGTTCAGGTAACGATATGTATCAGCTGCCGTTGCATTGATCTTATCTGCATACTCTTGGTACTCAGCAGGTGTAGGTAATTTACCTAGGATTGCTGCTACTGCAGCAAGCTCTGCTGATGCTAAGAATACGTTCGCGCCAGTACCTAGACGGTTAGGGAAGTTACGCGTAGAGGTAGAAACAACAGTTGCTTTATCAGCAACACGTGCTTGGTTACCCATACACAGTGAACACCCTGGAGTTTCGATACGTGCACCTACGCGACCAAAGATACCGTAGTAACCTTCGTCTGTAAGCTGGTCTTTATCCATCTTCGTTGGTGGTGCAACCCAAAGTTGAGTTGGGATACGACCACTGAAGCCATCTAGTAATTTACCTGCGGCACGGAAGTGACCGATGTTAGTCATACAAGAACCGATGAATACTTCGTCGATTTTCTCGCCTGTTACGTCTGAAAGAAGACGTGCATCATCAGGATCATTTGGAGCACAAAGGATTGGCTCTTTGATGTCAGCAAGATCAATTTCAAGTACATGTTTGTACTCTGCGTCAGCATCAGCTTCCATAAGTTCAGGGTTAGCTAACCACTCTTGCATTGCATTGATACGACGCTCAATAGTACGCACATCACCGTAACCTTCAGAGATCATCCACTTAAGCATTACGATGTTTGACTCTAGGTATTCAGCGATAGACTCTTTAGAAAGCTTAACTGTACAACCTGCAGCTGAACGCTCAGCTGACGCATCAGAAAGTTCGAAAGCTTGCTCAACAGTTAGGTGCTCAACACCTTCGATTTCTAGCACGCGACCAGAAAATTCGTTGATTTTACCTTTCTTCTCAACAGTTAGAAGTCCTTCTTTGATACCGTAGTAAGGGATAGCATGAACTAGGTCACGTAATGTGATACCTGGCTGCATTTCACCTTTGAAACGTACTAAGATTGACTCTGGCATATCAAGAGGCATTACACCAGTTGCTGCTGCGAATGCTACCGCACCAGAACCCGCAGGGAATGAAATACCTAGAGGGAAACGAGTATGCGAGTCACCACCAGTACCTACTGTATCTGGTAATAACATACGGTTTAACCATGAGTGGATTACACCGTCACCTGGACGTAGTGATACACCGCCACGGTTCATGATAAAATCAGGAAGTGTGTGGTGAGTATTTACGTCGATTGGTTTAGGATAAGCTGACGTATGACAGAAAGACTGCATTGTTAAATCTGCAGAGAAACCTAAACACGCTAGATCTTTAAGTTCGTCACGCGTCATAGGACCTGTTGTATCTTGCGAACCAACAGTTGTCATTTTCGGCTCACAGTATTGACCAGGACGTACGCCAGGCATGTTACATGCTTTACCAACCATCTTCTGAGCTAATGTGAAGCCTTTACCAGAATCAGTCACAAGAGCTGGCTTACGGAAGATATCTTCAGCTTCCATACCTAGTGATGCACGCGCTTTATCAGTTAAACCACGACCGATGATAAGTGGAATACGACCGCCAGCACGAACTTCATCAAGAATTACGTCTGATTTAAGAGAGAAAGTAGAGATAACTTCATCTGTACCGTGACGCTTAACAACACCTTCGTATGGGAAGATATCGATTTGGTCACCCATGTTTAGCTCATCAACAGGTAGCTCAATTGGTAACGCACCAGAGTCTTCCATTGTGTTGAAGAAGATAGGAGCGATTTTACCACCTAAACATACACCACCAACGCGTTTGTTTGGTACGTGAGGAATATCATCACCCATGAACCAAAGTACAGAGTTAGTTGCAGATTTACGAGAAGAACCCGTACCAACTACATCACCAACGTATGCAAGAGGTAAACCTTTCGTTTTAAGCTCTTCTAACTGTGCGATTGGACCAACTTCACCTGGTTTGTCAGGATTGATGCCATCACGTTCATTCTTCAGCATTGCTAAAGCATGTAGTGGAATATCAGGACGTGACCATGCATCAGGTGCAGGAGAAAGGTCATCAGTATTTGTTTCGCCAGTTACTTTGAATACTGTAACTGAGATTTTTTCAGCAACTGCAGGCTTGTTTACAAACCACTCAGCATTTGCCCAAGATTCGATTACTTGCTTAGCAAACTCGTTACCTGCTTTCGCTTTTTCTTCTACATCGTAGAAAGCATCGAACATTAATAATGTGTTTGATAAACCTTTAACAACGATTGGTGCTAGCGCTTCGTCATCTAAAAGATCAATCATAGGTGCGATGTTGTAACCACCTAACATAGTACCAAGTAGCTCAGCTGCTTTTTCTTTTGATACAAGTGGAGAGCTCGCTTCACCTTTTGCAACTGCAGCTAAGAAACCTGCTTTGATGTAAGCAGCATCATCAACACCTGGTGGTACGCGATTAACTAGAAGATCAACAATAAATTCTTCTTCGCCTGCCGGTGGGTTTTTGATTAATTCAATAAGATCAGCCGTTTGCTGAGCATCTAATGGCGCTGGTACGATACCTAACGCGGCACGTTCTTCTACGTGTTTACGATATTCTTGTAGCACAATATTGCCCTCTTGGTGACGTGAAAGTACTCGGTAGTAGTAAGCTAAATACCAATTAAGACCCAGTACTTATAGTATTCTGACGGTTAATTATAAAGCTTTTAAGTATAGATGAAAATCCATGCTGTAGTTAGAGGCTTTAATACTCACTATAAATAGCATGAATAGTACTAGAA
>NZ_JAKEVN010000215.1:0-2744 GCF_022398505.1 Pseudoalteromonas sp. Isolate3
GGGGCTGGATCACCTCCTTATACGATTTAGAACTTATTTGTTCGTAGTGTCCACACAGATGATTGTTAGTTAGCTAAACCRCTTGGTTTAACTAATTAATATGCTCTTTAAAAATTTGGAAAGCTGATATTAAAATTCTTATAGATACTTGTATCTATAAAGAGTTTTCAAAAGTAAAAAATATGCCATTAATCGAAAGATTAATTGGTATCTACTTTAGTATTCTCATCATTATTTGATGAATTAACTTCTGGCGAAGTTAACAGCTGTCACTAACAAAGACCCGTTTGGGTTGTATGGTTAAGTGACTAAGCGTACACGGTGGATGCCTTGGCAGTTGGAGGCGATGAAGGACGTATTAACTTGCGATAAGCCTAGTCAAGCTAGTAAAAAGCGCTTGAGACTAGGATTTCCGAATGGGGAAACCCACCTGCTTGCAGGTATCGTTAACTGAATACATAGGTTAACGAGGCGAACGCGGAGAACTGAAACATCTAAGTACCCGTAGGAAMAGAAATCAACCGAGATTCCGGAAGTAGCGGCGAGCGAAACCGGACCAGCCCTTAAGCTTATTATGTGTTAGTGAAACATTCTGGAAAGTTTGACGATACAGGGTGATAGTCCCGTACACGAAAATGCATCTTAAGTGAAATCGAGTAGGTCGGAGCACGTGAAACTTTGACTGAATATAGGTGGACCATCATCTAAGGCTAAATACTCCCAACTGACCGATAGTGAACCAGTACCGTGAGGGAAAGGCGAAAAGAACCCCTGTGAGGGGAGTGAAATAGAACCTGAAACCGTGTACGTACAAGCAGTAGGAGCCCTTCGAGGGTGACTGCGTACCTTTTGTATAATGGGTCAGCGACTTATATTTTGTAGCGAGGTTAACCGATTAGGGTAGCCGTAGTGAAAGCGAGCGTTAACTGCGCGTTTAGTTGCAAGGTATAGACCCGAAACCCGGTGATCTAGCCATGGGCAGGTTGAAGGTTGAGTAACATCAACTGGAGGACCGAACCCACTAACGTTGAAAAGTTAGGGGATGACCTGTGGCTAGGAGTGAAAGGCTAATCAAACCGGGAGATAGCTGGTTCTCCCCGAAATCTATTTAGGTAGAGCCTCGGACGAATACTTACGGGGGTAGAGCACTGTTAAGGCTAGGGGGTCATCCCGACTTACCAACCCTTTGCAAACTCCGAATACCGTAAAGTACTATCCGGGAGACACACGGCGGGTGCTAACGTCCGTCGTGAAGAGGGAAACAACCCAGACCGCCAGCTAAGGTCCCAAAGTCATAGTTAAGTGGGAAACGATGTGGAAAGGCCCAGACAGCCAGGAGGTTGGCTTAGAAGCAGCCATCCTTTAAAGAAAGCGTAATAGCTCACTGGTCGAGTCGGTCTGCGCGGAAGATGTAACGGGGCTAAACTATGCACCGAAGCTGCGGATTCAAAMTTTGTTTGAGTGGTAGGGGAGCGTTCTGTAAGCCGTTGAAGGTGTACCGGGAGGTATGCTGGAGGTATCAGAAGTGCGAATGCTGACATGAGTAACGATAATGCGGGTGAAAAACCCGCACGCCGGAAGACCAAGGGTTCCTATCCCATGTTAATCAGGGTAGGGTAAGTCGACCCCTAAGGCGAGGCCGAAAGGCGTAGTCGATGGGAAACGGGTTAATATTCCCGTACTTGGTATAATTGCGATGGGGGGACGGAGCAGGCTAAACAAGCATGGCGTTGGTTGTCCATGTGAAAGTGAGTAGGTTGAGAGTTTAGGAAAATCCGGACTCTTAAGACTGAGACACGAGACGAGCACCCAAGGGTGTGAAGTTGTTGATGCCATACTTCCAGGAAAAGCCTCTAAGCTTCAGATTATACCGAATCGTACCCCAAACCGACACAGGTGGTCAGGTAGAGAATACTAAGGCGCTTGAGAGAACTCGGGTGAAGGAACTAGGCAAAATCGTACCGTAACTTCGGGAGAAGGTACGCTCCTATCTGTGATGAGACTTGCTCTCTAAGCGGACGGGAGCCGCAGTGACCAGGTGGCTGGGACTGTTTATTAAAAACACAGCACTGTGCAAAATCGCAAGATGACGTATACGGTGTGACACCTGCCCGGTGCCGGAAGGTTAATTGATGGGGTTAGTTTTCGGACGAAGCTCTTGATCGAAGCCCCGGTAAACGGCGGCCGTAACTATAACGGTCCTAAGGTAGCGAAATTCCTTGTCGGGTAAGTTCCGACCTGCACGAATGGTGTAACCATGGCCACGCTGTCTCCACCCGAGACTCAGTGAAATTGAAATCGCAGTGAAGATGCTGTGTACCCGCGGCTAGACGGAAAGACCCCGTGAACCTTTACTACAGCTTGGCACTGAACATTGAACCTACATGTGTAGGATAGGTGGGAGGCTTTGAAGCAGAGACGCTAGTCTTTGTGGAGCCGTCCTTGAAATACCACCCTTGTAGTTTTGATGTTCTAACGTTGGYCCCTAATCGGGRTTACGGACAGTGCCTGGTGGGTAGTTTGACTGGGGCGGTCTCCTCCCAAAGAGTAACGGAGGAGCACGAAGGTTGGCTAAGTACGGTCGGACATCGTACGGTTAGTGTAATGGTAGAAGCCAGCTTAACTGCGAGACAGACACGTCGAGCAGGTACGAAAGTAGGTCATAGTGATCCGGTGGTTCTGAATGGAAGGGCCATCGCTCAACGGATAAAAGGTACTCCGGGGATAACAGGCTGATACCGCCC
>NZ_JAKEVN010000216.1:0-2732 GCF_022398505.1 Pseudoalteromonas sp. Isolate3
TCACCCGTCCGCCGCTCGACGCCAGAGGTGCAAGCACCTCTTCGTTTCCGCTCGACTTGCATGTGTTAGGCCTGCCGCCAGCGTTCAATCTGAGCCATGATCAAACTCTTCAATTAAAAGTTTTTTCTGTCCCTAAGGACATGCTCAATGAATTCTGAATTTTGATTCTTTCGAATCGAATTGACTGTGCTGAAACAAGTAAACTTGTTTCCGTTGGTCACTCAGTTCAATTGAGACTCTAAATTTGTTTGCGTCATCTAGCGAACTAGAATCGGCTGTTAGAACTCAATCTGTACGAGTGCCCACACAGATGATTGCTTTATATTGTTAAAGAACGTTGCGACGTTGTCGCTAGGGATGCGTATAATACATCCTTAATTTTTCGAGTCAATACTTAATTTTAAACTTTCTTTTAGACCGTTTTAAACCGAAGTTTTACTTAACTCTCTGCTACGTTGTTCAGCGTCTTTCGTTGCTGCCCGCCGTGTCAGTGGGGTCGCATTATAGGGAGATGGATTTTTTACGCAAGCACTTTTTGCAGGTTTTTTTGCTTATTTTCAAATTAGCTAGATACCCACCAAATGCAAACAAGTTACCCACAAACAACTGTGGATAACTGACGTTTTTTAGCAGAATAACTAAACTCTCCTCACTTGTTATGGTAACTTGCGCCGCAGATTTTCCACTCGCTCACAAGGCAAGAAAAATGACAGACATTATAAATAGTATAAGTGGCCTCCTTTGGGGCCACATTCTGGTTTACCTCTTAATAGCTGCGGGGCTATTTTTTACACTTCGACTTGGTTTTATTCAATTCACGCAATTCCCGCATATGATCAAAGTTATGTTTCAGAGCCGACAAGGTTCTGGCGACGGCATTTCTTCATTCCAAGCATTTTGTACTTCATTAGCAGCTCGAGTGGGTACGGGTAATATGGCAGGTGTTGCCGTTGCACTTTATTTAGGTGGCGCAGGCGCAATTTTTTGGATGTGGCTTATTGCATTAATAGGTATGGCAACAAGTTTTGCAGAGAGTACCCTTGCCCAAGCATATAAAACGGTCGATGAAGAGGGCAACTTTCGTGGAGGTCCTGCTTATTATATGGAATATGGTTTGGGTAAACGTTGGATGGGAGTCATTTTCTCGCTTTGTCTTATTCTTGCTTTTGGTTTGGTATTTAATGCTGTTCAATCAAACTCTATAGCAGCTGCATTTAATGTCGCTTTTGGTATTCCAAACTATGTTGTTGGTATCGCCTTAGTATTAGGTTCTGGCATTATCATTTTCGGCGGCTTAAAAACCATTTCACGTTTTGCAGAAATGGTTGTGCCCTTTATGGCATTTGCGTATTTGTTAGTTGCACTTTATGTATGTGCCATGAACTACGATTTATTACCAAATGTATTTATGCATGTTATTAATAGTGCCTTTGGTATAGAGCAAGCAGGCGCTGGTGCTATTGGTTATGGTGTAATGCAGGCCATGATCCAGGGTATTAAACGTGGTTTGTTCTCTAATGAAGCCGGTATGGGTAGCGCTGCGAACGCTGCTGCAACGGCAACACCGAACCCACCGCATCCTGCCTCACAAGGTTATGTGCAAATGTTAGGTGTATTTGTAGATACAATAATTATCTGTACAGCAACTGCAGCCCTTATTTTATTATCACAACAGCTAATACCTGATTCAGGAGTAACAGGTATTGCGTTAACACAAGCTGCACTTGAAGAACATGTTGGTAGTTGGGGAGCAACGTTTGTTGCAATTGCCATTTTGTTTTTTGCATTTACATCTATTGTTGCTAATTATTCTTATGCCGAAACCAATTTATTGTTTTTAGAGCATAACCATGCATCGGGTATGTTGATCTTCCGATTACTAGTACTTGGTATGGTGATGTTTGGTGCTCTAGGCGAATTGCCACTAGTGTGGACCCTTGCAGATGTTTCAATGGGTTTAATGGCTATCGTTAACGTAATCGCTTTATTTATGTTATCGGGTGTCGTTATTTGGTTAGCGAAGGATTACAATACACAACGTAAAGAAGGTAAATTACCTACTTTTGATCCTTCGCAAAACAAAAAACTCGATCAAACCATTCCTAAAGGCGCGTGGCGCAAATAATCAAGTTTAATTAATGTTTAATTGGGGAGCGTTTGTGCTCCCTTTTTTGTATCTGCTAACTTTTCAAAAACAGACAATATGAATGTAATTTGCTGTTCGTTAAGCTTTGACTCGAGTTGCATGACAAGCTGCTCTTTGATTTGCGCTTTTAATGTTTGTCTTTGCTTGGCAGTTAATAATGGCTGCGATTGTTGATGATAAGCTTGCACGGCAGTGAGCGTATCCATCACCACGTCATTATCAAAGTCAATTAACGCTGTTTTAGCATTACTGATAGCCCGTTCAGATTTTTCAAAGACTGTGGATACTTGACCAACAAGCACGCTAACTTCATGAATTTTAAGTACATCGTTAATGTTCGACATAATAATAGCAACAGGAATAAGTACTAATGAGATTGCTAAACATAGCCCAAACACTGCACCAACCCAGAACTGATTTAAACCACCTTTAAATTGCTCCATTATCTTTCCTTGATCCCATTTATTTAATTCAGTTGTACCAGTTCAAAGTTTTATACTGCAAACTTTTTAACTAATTTGAAAAAGAATAAGGAAACTATAAAGCTATTTAGTGAAATAAAAAACAATTAGATTAATTTATAAAC
>NZ_JAKEVN010000217.1:0-2647 GCF_022398505.1 Pseudoalteromonas sp. Isolate3
CACATATACTATACTTTTATGTTATTTGTTTGTTCCCATTATGCGTTTTACACTGCGCTAAAATAGATAAGTCAGATGGGAATCAAAAATGACATTATTCAAAAAATTACCTTTGCAACTTGCAATCGCAAGTACGCTTGCTGCATCAGTGACTGCAATCGCTGCTGAGCAACCTGCTGAAAATACAGCAAAAGATATTGAAGTTATTTCAGTGACGGGCACACGTCGTAGTTTACGTAGCCTATCTGAAAGTACTGTTCCGGTTGATTTATTAACAAGCCGCGATTTAGCAAGCACAGGTCAGCTTGAAATTAGCCAAGTACTTGCCTCTCAATTACCTAGTTTTAACTACCCTAGCGCCACCATTGCTGATGGTACTGACCACGCAAAACCTGCCGTATTACGTGGCCTTGCCCCTGATCACACACTGATATTAGTCAACGGTAAACGCCGCCATGCGGGTGCCCTATTAAATTTAGGTGGCACAGTGGGTCGTGGCTCAACGGCGGTTGATTTAAATAATATTCCTACCTCAGCAATTAAGCGCGTAGAAGTACTGCGTGATGGCGCTGCCGCGCAATATGGTTCTGACGCGATTGCTGGTGTAATTAACATTGTACTAAAAGATGCCGATGAAGGCGGTAGTGTAAGCTACACATACGGTGAGTACGACACTCAAATGGCAGGCTCTCCTCAGCTACTAAACACTACAACTGATAGCGAAGAAAACCTAAGCTTTGAAACTGGCAGCGACCGTGAAGTAAACGACGGCATTTCGCGCACAGCAAGTGCTAATGCGGGCTTTGCGCTGGGCGATAACGGTTTTATTAACGTGTCGATTGAGTCACGCAATAACGAGCCAACAAACCGCTCTGGTTTTGATGCACGTGAGCAATATAGCCGTGATGAGAATGGCAATTTAGATTCGCGCGAATTTGACTTTGACCGCTATAACCACCGCTTTGGTAAAGCCGCTATCGAAGACTTCGCGCTTTTTTATAACCTAGGTTATGAGTTTGATAACTCACTATCGCTTTACTCATTTGCAAGTTACTCAAACCGTAAAGGTAATTCAGGTGGTTTTTATCGTCGTGCGAAAGACTCTCGTAACTTACCTGAAGTATATCCTGACGGTTTCTTACCACAAATTGATACCGACGTAGATGACTACTCATTTGCGATTGGTCTAAATGGCGAAACTAATGATTGGGCTTGGGATGTAAGCACTAATTATGGTCGTAATGACTTTGGTTTAGGTGTTAGCAATAGTTTAAACACTTCAATGGGCGTAAATAGCCCAACAGAGTTTGATAACGGTGCGCTTGTGTACGAGCAATACCTAGCGAACATGGATGCTAGCAACACGCTAGACTTAGGTTTACCTGATGATGTGTTTGTCACCATTGGTGCTGAGTATCGTCACGAAAACTACCAAATTAAAGCAGGTGAAACAGCCTCTTACCTAACTGTATTAGATGACGATGGCAACCCTGTTGCTGCCGGTGGTGCACAAGTTTTAGCAGGCTTTTCACCTGACAGTGCAACCGATAAAAGCCGCCATAATGTCGCTATTTTTGCTGAGTTTGATACCTACCTTACAAGCGACTGGAATGTGGTTCTCGCTGGCCGCTTTGAAGATTACAGTGACTTTGGTAGTACTTTTACATCAAAACTGGCTTCTCGTTACAGCGTGAATGAATCATTGTCTCTACGTGGTGCTATTAGTACTGGATTTAGAGCGCCATCACTTGCACAAACGTCTTACAAATCGGTAAGCACGGTATTTGAAAATGGTATTCCAAGTGAGGTTGGTTTGTTCCCTGTTGATGAACCTGCGGCGCGTGCACTGGGTGCTCGTGACCTTGATGCAGAAGAATCAGTCAACATGACTGCGGGCTTTATCTTTACCCAAGGTGGTTTTAGCTTAACCCTTGATGCATATCGCATTGAAATAGACGACCGTATTGTATTATCTGAAAACTTAAGTGGCCCAGAAGTTGAAGCGATTTTAGCCGAAGCAGGCGAAGTAAATACACAGCGTGTTCGTTACTTTACTAATGCCATTGATTCACGTACGCAAGGTGT
The DNA here is from genome assembly GCF_022398505.1 of Pseudoalteromonas sp. Isolate3. Taxonomy (NCBI): domain Bacteria; kingdom Pseudomonadati; phylum Pseudomonadota; class Gammaproteobacteria; order Alteromonadales; family Pseudoalteromonadaceae; genus Pseudoalteromonas; species Pseudoalteromonas sp. Isolate3. The sequence goes on from NZ_JAKEVN010000217.1 coordinate 2,086, forward strand.
TGATATTGTTGCGACTTACTCATTAGGCTTAGAAAAATATGGTGATTTACGCTTAAGTGCTGCGGTTAACTTTAACGACACTGAAGTGACGAATGTTAAAGAAAACCCAGCAGAGCTTGAAGCGCTTGGTGATAGCTACGAATACTTTGCGCGCCGTGAAATAACCCGCTTTGAAGAAGGCACCCCAGCAAATAAGTGGAACTTATCTGCAACATGGGATTATGAAAACTTCCAAACAACACTTCGTGCCACGCGTTACGGTGAAGTGGTGGATACATCAAGCACACCTGAAGGTGATGAAGTACTTGATGCTAAATGGATTGCTGACTTAGAAGTGGCTTACCGCCCTGATGAGCAGTGGAAGTTCGCATTAGGCGCTAATAACCTGTTTGATCAGTATCCTCAAGATACTGTAAGTAATATTGGTTATAGCGATTTCAACCAAATTTTCCCTTATAGTGGCTTTGCGCCATACAGCTTAGATGGCCGTTTTATTTACGGTAACATCACTTATAGCTTCTAAAAAAAAGCGGTGATGACCTAGGTCATCACCGCTAGCTTC
>NZ_JAKEVN010000218.1:0-2645 GCF_022398505.1 Pseudoalteromonas sp. Isolate3
ATTTATTTGGTATCGCTCATTATGCGCACAATTCTAACCCTGTCATTGCTGCTATTTCTGCAACCTTGTTTTGCAGCAATTACAGTGGTGACCGAAAATTTCCCTAATTTTCAATACCTAAATGAAAACGGCGTATTAACTGGAACTGTGGTTGATCAAGTTAAATCAGGTCTAGAAAAAAGTGGATTGGATTATGAGCTTTCTGTAAACACTTGGTCAATTTCGTATAACGCAGCATTACGTGACAGCAATACCTGTATCTTTTCTATGGCAAGGCTTCCTTCACGTGAAGACAAATTTACTTGGATAGCCCGCATTGGTGGTTTTTCGGCGTCATTTTATTCTTTTAAATCTGAACAAGTAAAAATAGCTAATATTGATGAAGCTAAAAAATACCGAATTGCAGTTTTAAAAAATAACTATTCACACATATACTTAAAAGAGAATGGCTTTGATGAGCGCAATCAGCTGATCTTACTTGATAGTTTTGACAACATTTATGATGTGCTTAAAAGCAGACGCTCAAGTATAGATTTAGTCATCCTCAGCGATGAACAGTTTAAATATGAACGTGATGGCGATAATACGCTTGAAGATTTAAAACCGATATTAAAACTGCCCGTCGGAACACCTCAGTTATACTTCGCTTGCAATAAAAACATCAACCCTGTGACTCTTGAAAAATTAAACAAAGGCTTTGCTGCTAACGATTAAAAATAGCACTTGTTGAATGCTACAAAGTGGCTATAATCAGCTGCTTTTTGTCCATTCTCGCCAAACTCTAGCTAGCCTAAACGAGCAAAAAGTTGTTTGCATTCAACACTCTGAATGCGCTTAATTATTAGGAGCTACAATGAGTGATTTACTCATTATTATGATTTTAATTTTGATCAGTGCATTGTTTGCAATGAGCGAAATAGCGATTGCTGCATCTCGTAAGATCAAATTACGAGTTATGGTGGACGAAGGAAATAAAAAAGCCCAAGCAGTGCTTAGCTTACAAGAGCAACCTGGAGCATTTTTTGCGATGATACAAATAGCCTTAAATGCGATTGCGATTTTGGGGGGGATTGTTGGTGAGCAAGCATTATCTCCTTATATCGAACAAGTTTTAGGAATGATTTATCAAGGTCCGTTACTGAGCCAAGTTAGCTTTTTGATTTCGTTTTTTAGTATTACTTCTTTGTTTATCTTATTCGCTGACTTGTTACCAAAACGCTTAGCGATGATTATGCCTGAGGCGGTTGCTGTTAATGTGGTATCTATTATGCGCTGGGTTACTTTTGCGCTAACACCCTTTGTTGTTTTCTTTAATGGTATTACTAATTTGGTTTTGCGCGCGTTTAAAGTGCCTGCAGAGAGAGAAGATATCGTTACCACAGAAGACATCGTCGCGATGATGGATGCAGGGGCTGAGTACGGCAGCTTGCAGCAACAAGAATATGAGTTAATTGGCAATGTATTTGATTTAGAAGCCCGCTTTTTATCGAGTGTGATGACGCCTCGTGATCAAATTGTGTTTTTTGATGTCAAAGCAGATGCTCAAGAAGTAGCAACCAAAATAATTGAGCACCCTCATAATCACTTTTTAGTGTGTGATGGCAGTTTAGATAAATTAATTGGTTCGGTTGAATCAAAAGATATTTTGCGCAAAGTACTAAAAGGACAAACTGCCGAAATAGATAATGAATTGATAAGCCGCGACATTTTCTACCTGCCAGAAACATTGAGTCTTTCAGAAGCGTTAAATACCTTTAAAAAAGCGGCAGAGCCGTTTGCCGTTGTGGTTAATGAATATGCGCTAATGGTCGGTATTGTCACTGTTAAAGATTTAATGAAAGGGTTCATGGGCGATTTAATTAGCCATCAAGGTGAAGAGTTAATTATTCAACGTGATAATTCATCCTGGTTAGTTGATGGTTTAACCCCAGTGGTAGAGCTTGCTAAGGTACTTGAAATTGAAGAGTTCCCAGAACAGTCTCATTACGAAACAGTCGCAGGATTTTTGATCTACACCATGAAACGCCTGCCAAAGCGTGCAGAGTTTATAAACTTTGCTGGCTATAAGTTTGAGGTTGTCGATGTTGAAGGGGTGAAAGTTGAGCAACTATTAGTATCTAGAATCACTAGCAATGAAGGCGCATAATGCGCCTCTATCTTTCATTTTCAGCAATCTAAAAAGTCGGTATACTTTTGTTAATTTTATACAGCTAAATACCGATACATGCGCATTTTTAAAAAATTATCCTTATTTTCTCGCAGTGCATTACTTGCAGGTACTGCGTTACTTCCGTCATTATGTTTTGCTGAGCCTGCAAATCAAACCTTAGTTATGGTTGGTAGTGACCTAGAAATCTGTTCAAGTAGCAAACCAAAGAATTGCTCAACAAAAGAAAGCATAATCGGTAAGCAAGAGAATGTTTTTAGCGTAACAAAACAATCAATTAAAAAAATTGACCAATTTTGGCCTAACAACAATACAAAGCACCGAGACCATGTTGTTGCTGTATTAAATAAATTAACACATAAAGAGTTCCAAAAAGTCAGTAAAGCAACTTTGTTATGGGCTTGGCGAGATCTTGATAATCAGGTGCTATCGTCTCTATCTGAAAGTGAATTTAATTACGTATTTGATATATTAGAAG
>NZ_JAKEVN010000219.1:0-2634 GCF_022398505.1 Pseudoalteromonas sp. Isolate3
TGATATTTATTTTCAATTAATAGTAGTAGGGTAGAGCTGTTCGCTAAGGTATTATTTTTTATGATGTTATTATCTAAAACAATGGTAGTTTTATTTTTCATAGGGATGTCTGTGTTGCGTACTGTATTTTTACTCTGTGCTTGTTGGGTTATGCCTGCTTTTGCTGGCACTATTAACAGCCAGTTTCCGACAGAAATTGACCCACATGGTCACTATGTTTTTTATTCACATGGTTTTATTGTAGAAGGGCATAACCCTAAGCCTGTTCACAAAATCTTTGGGATTTATGATTTTGTTGCCGTAAAAGAAGCGCTTGCAGATGAGAGCTATCATTTAATTGCTTACCATAGACCAAAAGGCACAGAACCTTTTGTGTTTGCGAAAAAGCTTGCAGCAGACGTTGAAGCATTAATAACTGCCGGTGTTGCTGAATCAAACATCAGTTTGGTTGGTTTTTCAAGGGGTGGGGCATTGTCGATAATGGCAGCCAATGAACTTAAACGTACAAATATCAACTTAATTATTTTAGCTGGTTGTGCTGGTTTAATTAAAAAGCTCCCATCAGTTAAAGCTTACGGCAAGGTTTACTCTATCTTTGAACGTTCAGATCAGGTTGGCTCTTGCCAATTTTTAATTGATAGGAATGAGGTAACCAAGTTCGAAGAAATAAGCATCAATACAGGGCTTTCACATGGCGCATTTTATAAGCCAAAAGATGAATGGGTGTTACCTATTAAGAAGTGGCTAAAGGATTAACTATGCCTTATATATTGTTATTTTTAGCGATTAGTGTTTTCGGAATAAGCTTTTCAAGCGATGCTGAGCCGTTTATGTTGCCGCGCACTGATACAGTTTTGCTTAAAGATAAACATTCAGACAACGAATACCCAATCACTATTAAACTGCCACCTAGCTACCAAAAGCAAAGTCATAAACGCTACCCTGTGGTGTATCTATTAGATGCAAATTATAGTTTGCCAATTGCCTCTGGTGCTAGTCGCTTTATGATGAATTCGGGGTCCATTGAAGAGGTGATTATCGTTGCTATAGGGTACCAAAAAGGCATGTCTGGGCTTAATAGCCGTATTTATGACTACACCCCATTTGAAGATAAAAATTGGCAGCGACAGACTGGGGGAGCAAGAAACTACCTCAATTATTTAAAACAATCCGTATTGCCCTATATTGATGCTCACTACAGAACAAGCCAAAAAACACCTTGGTCGGTAACTCGCTTGGTGGTTTATTTGCAGCCTATACCTTGTTTACTGAGCCTACGCTTTTTTCTAGTTATGTCATAGGTAGCCCTTCAGTGTGGTTTAAGCAGCATGACCTTTTAGCTTTACCTGTGGTGTCCACGAGCAAAACAACTAAAGTGTATATTGGTATCGGAGAACTTGAGGAAAGTGAAGGTGAACAAATGGTTTCGGGCGCAAGGCTATTAGCAGCTAAAATTAATAAACAAAGCGGCGCGCTGGTTACAACAAATTTATTTGTTATCCCTCAGGCACGCCATGCAACAGCATTCCCAACAACGATTACCCAAGCCTTAGACTGGATTTACCAGGTTAATGATAACTAAAGAGCGTGACACTTTTTATATTTTTTGCCGCTACCACAAGGGCATTCATCATTACGGCCAATTTTAATATCTGCAACTGGCGTTATATCACCATCTAGGTAACGCCATAGGCCATCTTCTTTAATAAAACGCGATTTTTCGTGTAACTCACAATACAAGTTTTGGTAAAAGTAATTTGCTTTAAATTCTACAAAACCTTCTTGATCATTATGTTCAGTATCTAAAACACTGAGTTTGGTAAAACGGCAGCTATTAGCAAAATCTTTGATTTCGCGAACCGGGTTAGCGGCTTGCTGGCTTTGTGCATAGGTACTAAATACATATTTAGCATCTTTTAGCGCGTAGGCACTAAAACGAGAACGCATAAGTTGCTCTGGGTTATCAGCTTGGCTTGCACCTGTATGAAAAGGTTGGCAGCAAAGCTCGTAAGTCAATTCGCTGCCACAAGGACAAAGGGAGTGTGTGAGTGATGTCATAACAACTTACCTAAAACTATAAATTGTTATTTTAACAAGCCTATTGTGGCTGCGGTACTAAATTGTTTAATTGGGCGCTTTTTGTAAAACAATAAAACTTAGCAGATGCCTGCTCAAGGTTTAAGTTCATCGAATCAAGTTGATGATTGCTTACAATATCTGTCCATGTGATTACAGCAGCAAAATTACCGTTATGTAATGCTGAGCTAAGTACATACTCAAGGTTTACTAAATGCTTTTGTCTTATCACAAGCAGTTTGCTGGTATCAATCGAACACGAATCTAATAACGCTTTACTAGGAACATGATCAGGAGCAATTAATAGGGTCCATGCATTTTGGCTATTGTAATGATGCAATACCTTTAATAGTTCAAAGGTTGCTGATATTTCATCTTCAATTTGAATTAAGTTAACAGACGCTTTGTCGTTATCTTGTTGGTAGCTTTTAACTGTTCTTAAGGTAATTGGCTGTAACATAACTTTCACTCACTGGTTGTTTATACAGTATGTGTATACAGTAGTTTATACAGTGTTCTTGCGCAAGTACTTTTTTGCTATTTTTTAACCAATAATTC
>NZ_JAKEVN010000022.1:0-43455 GCF_022398505.1 Pseudoalteromonas sp. Isolate3
GTACTGGGCATCACGAATTATTTGATAATTATTAAATGAAATTAACTGAAGCTCACCATCAAGATCTAGATTTACAAGCTGATTTCGTTGGCTAATTAATAGCGCTTGATTATTCGGGTGCCAACTTAACCCTTGAATACCGTTTTCTATGATAGCAATAGTTTGTATTTTTTTACTGGCAAGGTCGAGTACATCAATACGGTATTTATTTTGCCCAGCCTCAATCCCCATCGCGACTTTACTACCATCTTTCGATAACGCATTAACGAGCAACCAATCTTGCTGTGTAGCAGCTAGTAACTGTGTCTTTTGTTTAGATTCTAAGTTAAGTGAAACGAGTCGAGTATCGTTGTTTAGTTTATCTTTTTCTATGTAATAGAGCAGCTTATCAACATGCCAATCGATGTGGTGACTGGTTAAAACGGTGTCATTAAAAACACTCACAGTCGCTTGTTCTAATGGCTGAAATTTAGATAAATCAATGCTTATAGTGTTTAGATGTTGTTTCTGCTCTGTACTTTTCACAAATGCAATCGCATTATCGGAGGTCGACCACCCCAAAGCGTAGTAGCTTGCAGCATCTTCAGTCAGCCTCACTTCTCGCTCAGTCGCAAGCTCTTTAATCCAAATCTGCTGACTTCCTTTATTACCTCGAACAAAAGCAAGGTACTTACCACTATGTGAAAGTGACAAATTAGCTTCATTTAGTTCACTCGAAGTGAGTGGCATCAACTGAGTAAAGTAAGCAGTATCTTGTTGTTTAGGCACTAGTTGCCACGCAATAGCAATAAAGCTAACTAGTAAAACAAACAGCAACAGAACATGTTGCGCTTTTAATTTTTTGCCTGGCCCCTGTGTTACTTTCTCAAGGCTATAACCGCGCTTAGGGTGTGTAATTATAAACTGTGGGTTCTTGGCATCTTCTTGGAGTGCTTTTCGTAGCAATGCTATACAACGCTGTACCGAACTGGGGTTATAGGTAGCATTAGGCCACACTTTTGCAAAGATTACTTCTTGGCTTACAACTTCACCTTTATTTAAATAAAGGGTATGTAATACATCCATGACCTTTGGCTCGACTATTTGCTTATAATCTTGCGATGAAATTAAACATCTACTCTCATCAATTGCAAACTTGCCGATTCGATAACGCGCCACTTACTTCTCCAATAAATATTTACGAATCAAAGATTAAGGTTTTCTTAAGAGAAACTCAAGGGTTACTCCATTGTCACTTTGCTCTGGCTATTGGATTGTTTTTGCTATCTCAAAATAGGTAATAAAAACAATGTATAAATATTTATCAACGCTCACTATTTTCATCAGTGCTTTTTTAATTTTTCAAATCCAACCGATGCTTTCAAAGCAACTGCTACCACAATTTGGTGGTGGTGCCTCTATCTGGTCAGCGAGTTTAGTGTTTTATCAAGTCATGTTACTTATTGGCTATTTCTATGCGCATAACATGGGTCGTTTTCATATTAAGTTGCAGGTAGTCATCCATATAGTTTTAGTCACCTTTGCCACACTCATTGTTGTGACAGAATTTGCAGCCCCAAATCTCACAAATTGGCCGCCTGCGCTTGCGGTGTTTGTTAATTTATTTATAGAAATTGGTCCAATATTTATTCTACTGAGCGCTACCAGCGTACTTTTACAGAGATGGTATGTGCAAACTGCTTCAGCACAGGTGCCTTACCATTGGTATTCCATCTCAAACTTGGGTTCTTTACTGGCGTTAATGAGCTACCCGCTCGTTTATGAATTACTATTTTCTTTAGAGCAGCAAACTACCTACTGGCTATTTGGACTTATCAGCTACTGCTTGTTATTAGCACTTCTAGTAATATTTTTACTAAAAAAAGCACCCGATTTATCAAGAGAGTCTATTCAGACTAGGCCTGTCACATTATTAAAAGGTAAAGGTCAATGGCTGTTATTAAGTGCCTTAAGCTCAGCCATGTTGGTATCTACCACGCATATGATCAGCACTAATATTCCCCCCATGCCATTACTTTGGTCGTTACCTCTTGTAATTTATTTGCTCACCTTTAGTTATACGTTTGCCAACAAAGCAAATTATCAGCGTCATGTTTGGGCATATGCGTTTATATTTTCGGCTTTTGCAGGTCTGCTGATGTTTTATTTTGGCAGCTTATTCAATGCCCTGGCCCAGCTTATAATTTACAGCATGATTCTATTAACCGCCGGTATGGTCTGTCATGGTGAGCTGAGAAACAAAGCCCCTGAAAACGAGCAATTTACCGTTTTTTATTTTTATATCGCCCTTGGCGGTGTGTTAGGTTCGCTTTTCAGTACGCTCATTGCCCCATTGCTATTTGTCCAGATTGACGAGTATTTACTTACATTAGCGGTTATTTTTAGTTTTGTGTGTTACTACCAAATAAAAGCTAAAACAAAGACAAAACAGCTCAAATTCACTCTCGCAACCAGCTCAGTTACTTGGTTAGCATGCTATTGTTTTTTAGCGGTAAACTTTAACCAATATAACGTTGCGACTAGCCGCAACTTTTATGGCTATTTAGCGGTTAAAGATATAAACACTCAATCAATAAAAGAAAGGCGCTTAATTGACGGCACCACGATTCATGGCTCAGAGCCACTAAATCCAAGCCAACAGTTTGGGCAAAGTTATTACCACCAGCATACTGGTGTCGCTAAATCACTTACCATACTAAAGCAACACAGCGCACTAAACATTGGCGTGATTGGTTTGGGTGCAGGCGTATTAGCTCGGTTTGCAGACCAACAGGATAGTATTCACTTTTTTGAGTTAAACCCTGCTGTATACGAGATGGCAAAACGTTATTTCTCATATCTTGAAAACAGTGAAGCCAAGCTCACAGTCAGCTTAGGGGATGGTCGTATTGCGCTAAAAAATAATGCAAACGAAGTATTTGATGTCTTAATAATTGATGCGTTTTCAAGTGATGTAATTCCTGCGCATTTGCTAACCCAAGAAGCAATGTCACTTTATTGGCAGAGGCTCAATGAAAATGGCGTATTGATTGTGCATATTTCAAATAATCATATCGACTTACTGCCTGTATTACAGGCACATAGCCAACACTTCAATAAGGCTATGTTAAAGTTTAGCTATCAAGGCCATACTCCATCAGACATAGGCTCAGACTGGGTGGTGCTAACTGATAATCAGGCTTTTTTAAATCGTGTATCTATCAGTGATTTGTCGCCCATTAAACGCTACCCACATAACGAGCTGGCAATGTGGACTGATAGCAAACACAGCCTACTTCCCTTATTAAAATTCTAACAGGCATAAAAAAAGCGCGATGATATTATCGCGCTTATTAACTGCGTTTACTTTATTTAAAGCTGCGCTTAAATCGAACCTTTGATTGGTCCATGTTCATGGCTAACATGTGGGTTTTGGCCACGTTGGCGCAATAAGTGATCCATTAAGGTAATCGCCATCATCGCCTCAGCGATAGGAATGGCACGAATACCTACACATGGGTCATGACGTCCTTTAGTGATCATCTCTACCGCTTCGTTACTAGTATTAATGCTGTTGCCCGGTATGGTGATGCTTGAAGTTGGCTTAAGGGCGATTGAGGCAATGATATCTTGCCCTGTCGAGATACCTGCAAGTACACCACCTGCGTGATTTGATGTAAAACCATCTGGGGTTAACTCATCACGGTGCTCAGAGCCTTTTTGCTCAACCACATCAAAGCCATCACCAATCTCAACGCCTTTTACCGCATTAATACTCATTAATGAGTGTGCAAGCTCTGCATCAAGGCGATCAAATACTGGCTCACCAAGACCTACAGGAACATTTTTAGCAACCACTTTAACTTTAGCGCCTACCGAATCGCCTTGTTTTTTTAGGTCACGCATGTATTCATCAAGCGCTTCTAGCTTGCTGGTGTCTGGAAAGAAAAATGCATTGTTTTCCACCTCATCCCAGTTATAGTCTTCGGCTTTGATTGGCCCTAGTTGGCTCAAACATGCTCGAATTTCAATACCATGAAACTGTTTTAAGTATTTTTTCGCAATTGCACCTGCCGCTACACGAATAGCCGTTTCACGGGCTGAGGAGCGACCACCACCTCGATAATCACGGATACCGTATTTATGCCAATAGGTATAATCGCCATGACCTGGGCGAAACACTTCAGCGATTTTGCCGTAGTCTTTTGAACGCTGATCGGTGTTTTCAATCAGTAAACCAATGCTAGTACCTGTGGTTTTACCTTCGAATACACCAGAAAGAATTTTTACTTCATCACTTTCGCGGCGCTGTGTTGTATAACGACTTTGCCCCGGCTTGCGACGGTCTAAATCAATTTGTAAATCGGCCTCGCTAATTTCAAGACCTGCTGGTGTGCCATCTACAACGCCGCCTAATGCAACGCCGTGGCTCTCACCAAAGGTGGACACTTTAAATAGTTGTCCGATGCTATTACCTGCCATTAACTTTCCTCATTCCTAATGACTACTGAGACCGAGCCCTCAGGCTCGGCTTTTAAAATTTGCTGTTAATCTGCGAAATACTTCACAAGCTGCTGTTTGCTGATTACAAACACGCCAAGGCCACCTTGTTCGAATTCAACCCACTCAAATGGTGCACCCGGGTACAGCGCTTCCATATGTACCATAGAGTTACCAACTTCGACAAATAACAAACCGTTATCAGTTAGATGCTCTGCGGCTTCCGCTAAAATGGTACGAGTCACATCAAGACCATCATGTCCCGATGCTAAACCAAGCTCTGGCTCGTGATGGAATTCACGTGGTAAATCAGCCATATCTTCAGCATCAACATAAGGTGGGTTAGCTACGATCAGATCGTACTTTTGACCCGGAACACCACTAAACACGTCTGACTGAATTGGCAGTACGCGGTCATTCAGCATGTAATCGCTAATATTAATATCAGCAACTTCTAGCGCCTCGTAAGAAATATCAACCGCATCAACCTGTGCATCTTCAAATGCTTGTGCAAGGGCAATGGCAATACATGCTGAGCCAGTGCATAAATCAAGAATGCGCGTTACCGACTCTGGCTCTTCTAACCAAGGAGCAAAACGATTATTAATTAGCTCTGCAAATGGTGAGCGAGGGATTAACACACGCTCATCAACATAAAACGGCATACCTGCAAACCACGCGATGTTGGTCAGGTATGGTACTGGCGTACAATCATTAATACGCTCTGCAATTAGTTCAGCTAAACGGCTTTTCTCGGTGCTGGTTAAACGCGCATGCATTAGCTCTTTAGGTGCATCGATTGGCAAGCTTAGTGCAGGTAATAAAAGGCTAACTGCTTCATCCCATGCGTTGTCTGTGCCGTGCCCAAAGAAAATACCACTGCTGGCGAATTGACTGGTTGTCCAACGTAACCAATCATGCAACGTTGAAAGTTCTGCAATTGCCTCGTCTAAAATTGCGTCTTCTATCTGGAAATGGTTCATGTATGTTCCTTAACTTTCAAAGTCTGTTCTGACGCGTATTGTACCGTCTTTTCAGTTGGTTTTTACTCGATTTTTAGCGTTTTTTTGTTTAGACTGCCGCCATGAAAAAAGATCCCCACGCCAACAATCACATTAGCACTGACGATATTGACTTATTTCGTCAGAGTATCAGTGGTGCCAAAGCATTTAAACAAGACACTATTCGATTCACCAATAAGCCTAAAGTGTCACAAGCGAAACAATTTTCCCAGCAAAAAAAGCAACATCAGGCAGAATTTTTCTTTTCTGATGAATATGTACCAGACATAGATACTCATGGAACCGTGAGTTATGTCAAACCTGGTCATGATAGCTATTTGGCAAAGCAACTTCGTCGTGGAGATTACCCACCTGATTTAACCCTTGATTTACATGGCTTAAATAAAGAATTAGCCAAAGATGAGCTGGCTGGTTTAATTCATGAGTGTAAAAAGCAGCATTACTATTGTGCCTGTGTCGTGCATGGCATTGGTGAACGCATACTCAAACACAAGGTGCCGCAATATTTAGTACAACACCCTGATGTGATTGCTATGCACCAAGCACCTCTTGAATTTGGCGGTAAAGGTGCTGTGCTTATTTTAATTAACCTTCCACAAAGTGATGAATTCAGACGCTAACGTCTTCTTGTCATAAGGCTTAATGTGCATATTTTTTCGATTATCTTTCCACTGATTTTTATCGTGTTAAGTGGTTATATCAGTTCTCGTAGCAGGTTTTTATCGAAAGAACATATAGCAGGGTTAAGTAAGTTCACTTTTTATATTAGCGTGCCAGCGTTTCTATTTTTAAATATGGCACAAGCCGATTTACAAAGTAGTGTTTCTGTTGCGGGCTTTTTAAGTTTTTACTTTCCTGTATTGGCTATTTACGCCCTTGGCTATGTTATTGACCGCTATTTCATTAAGAAACAATCTGCAGCATCACATCACGCAGTTTTTGCCCTTGGCAGTAGTTATTCAAATACAGTGCTGGTAGGTTTGCCAATTATTATTGCGGCACTTGGCGAGCAAATGGTCGGTATTGTGTTTATGATCATTACTTTTCATAGTGCACTTTTGTTTACCCTAACCTTTTTACTTAGTGCTAAATCGCAGCAGTCTTTTTCTTGGCGAGCATTTGCTAAAAACATGCTGCTGAACCCTGTGGTGTTAAGTATCAGTAGCGGCCTTGCTGTTAACTTACTTGGTTTTACACTTTTTGATGATTTAGCAAATGGCCTCACCCTACTTGCCAAACCTGCCATTGCCTGTGCGTTATTCGTATTAGGAGCAAACCTTGCGTTTTATAAGGTGTCAGACAACTTACAAGCATCACTCATCGCAACCATCATCAAGCTTGCCGTGTTACCGTGCGGAGTCTACTTTTTTGCCAACTACGTCTTTCATCTAGAACAATCGTTACTAAACGTGCTGGTACTTTTGAGCGCTTCTCCTTTAGGTGTAAACGCCTATCTAATCGCTAATCAAATTAAGCAACATCAAGCAACACTCGCAAGTGCTGTGGTGCTCTCAACGGTATTAAGTGTTGTAAGCTTTAGTGTTTGGTTAAGTATTTTACTTTAGTTTTATAAGCCACCTGATACATCTATAAAACTGCCCGTTGTGAATGATGCTTGCTCACTTGCCAAAAAGTAAATTGCTGAGGCGACCTCGTCAGCTTCACCACCTCGCCCTAGCGGTAACTTAGATTTTAACCTATTAACTCGGTTTGCTTCACCGCCATCGCGGTGCATATCGGTATAAATAAGGCCTGGCCTTACCGCGTTTACCCGAATAGCTTTACTGGCGACTTCTTTAGCAAGGCCGATCGTGAAAGTATCAAGCGCTCCTTTAGATGCAGCATAATCTAAATATTCATTTGGCGAGCCTGTGCGCGACGCACCTGATGAAACATTCACAATACTGCCTTTATTCATACGCTTAATTGCTTCTCGTGCACACAAAAATGCGCCTGTAACATTGCAACTTAAAATGGCGTTAATGCGCTTTGCATCCATCTCTAAAAGCGGCATTTGCGGCATCATCATTGCTGCATTGTTAACCAGTACATCTAAACGTGGTGCCCAAGTATCAAGCTTCGCAAACATTGCCTTCACTTGCTGCTCATCAGCAACATCGGCTTGTATAGTAAACGCTTTAACGCCCAGTTTTTCTATTTCTTTGGCAACTTGCAAAGCACTGTGCTGATCCGACTTAAAGTTGATACATACATCATAACCATGCTTGGCAAATAACTTTGCCGTTGCTGCGCCTATACCACGGCCGCCCCCGGTAATAAAAACCACAGGATTCGAACTCATTCTGATTCCTTGAAAACTAACTTAAACTGCTCACACACCAATGGCATATCAGGATGACATTGATAATCCGTACCTGCTAGCTCTCGCTGATAATAATCCCAATGCACACGCTGCCAGTATGCAAGACTTTTGTCGCCCTCGCCTTCTAATGCAGCGTAATCTGCACTTATTTGATTATATGGGATGATGGTCACTGAGACAGTTTCAATAATGCCTAAGGGCTGTCCGTGCCAATTGGTAAAAATGGCTAAATCACCGACCTCAGGAAGAGCCTCATTATTTGCTTCGAACCAATATAATGAAGGGGTTGTTGCTTGCTTTTCGCCACTTAAAACCAGCAATGCGCAGTCATTGGCATCTTGCTCATTATCGCAAAAATGCCAACTCGGTAGTTCAATAATTGCGCGTCCTGATTGCTCGTTAAATCGAGCAATCAAATGCGCTTTACGCCGTTCGTTACTTAACTGCTGCAACAACAGAAATCTCTACGAGCAGAACATCACGCGCCATTTTTGCCTCAACACAAGCGCGAGCTGGAGCATGCCCTTGAGGTACCCATGCATCCCAAACTGCATTCATCGCTGCAAAGTCTTCCATGCTTTTTAAATAGATGGTGGCGCTTAGCATATGCTCTTTGCTACTACCCGCTTCAGTAAGTAAAGCTTCTACCTTATCGAGCATAGTTTGAGTTTGTTCGGTGATATCTTTTTCAGCATCAGCACAAACTTGTCCGCATAGGTATACTGTGCCGTTATGCTTGACGATGCGGCTCATACGCGCACCGGTTTGTAAACGTTCGATTGTCATAGAAAGAACTTGAAAAATTAACAGTGGCGCTAATTTAGCAAATCCACTGTTAGATTTCGACGTTATTTGGCGAGTGAATACTGAGGTAGTGGCTGCGCTGTTTGTGTTCATCATATTCGATAACTGCAACCGCGCCTGTATTGAAAATAGGCATATGACCTGGACTTAACTGATCAACTAAATAGCTAACAATTGGCATATGGGCAACGATTAACCAGGTGTTGCATTGTGGATGCATAGCAATCAGAGTTTCCAAGTAATCAGCAGCAATTTGTGGAACACCATCAGGGGTAATATCGCTGCAAGTTTCATTAAATTTTAACGAAATATGTTGTGTAGCATCAGCAGCCGTTTGTTGTGCACGAATGTAAGGACTCACCAACAAGGCATCGGGTTTATGATAGGTTGCTAACCACTGCCCCATACGACTGGCTTCATAGTGACCGGTCTCGGTAAGTTGTCTTGCTGCATCATCTGCTTGCATTGGCGTAGCTTCGCCATGGCGCATGATTAAGATTGTTTTCATAAAAAATCAACCGATTAAAGAATATAAAACAGTAGCCAGTTTGCTTGATTGTCCGCTATATTAGAATATCATCACTAGATACATTAAACATCCGCTTATGATATTCAGGTAGATTTTCGTAGCTCTGTCTTTTTTAGCTTTCCTGAAAATATCATCTGTTGTTAGGACATTAACGCACTCTTTCAGGAGCATCTTTTGAATATCAGCCGCAATGATAACAGAACATATCAACCCCTAACACTGGACAATGGTCTAAAAGTACTTTTAGTGCAAGACTTAGAATCAACAAAATCAGCGGCTTCTATGGCTATCAACGCAGGCCATTTTGACGATCCTCTTGATAGACAAGGCCTTGCACATTTTTTGGAACATATGCTTTTTTTAGGCACAGACCTGTACCCGGAGTCGGGTGGTTTTTCTAATTTTGTATCACAATCTGGTGGCAACACTAACGCGTGGACAGGCACAGAGCACACATGCTACTTCTTTGATATTAAAAACCAACAGTTTGCTGAAGCATTAGCACAATTTAGCCGTTTCTTCATAGCACCGTTACTAAACCCTAAAGAAACAACTAAAGAGCGTAATGCCATAGATGCTGAGTTTAAGCTAAAAATAAAAGATGATGGCCGACGCATCTATCAGGCTCACAAAGAAACAGTCAATCCAGCCCACCCTTTTGCAAAGTTCTCGGTCGGTAACCAGCAAACCCTCGCTGATCGTGAAGGCTGCATAAGTGATGAGTTACGTGCTTTTTTCGATAGCCATTATCAAGCTCAGTGGATGACACTTGTGATATGTAGCAATGAAGATATTGCGACAATGACTGCTTGGGTAAAACAGTTTTTCAGCGAAATTAAAGGTCAACCAAAAAGCAAAGAGATCATAGAACAGCCACTTTACCGTAAACAAGACTTAGGTAAGGTGTTACACATTGAACCACATAAACATATGCAAAAGCTGATCATTAGCTTTGCAATGCCTAATATTGACGACTTTTATCGTCACAAAACCGTTAGTTTTATTGCTCACCTACTCGGTTACGAAGGCAAAGGATCACTGTACTCTATTTTAAAAGAGCAAGGCTGGATAAATGCCCTTTCTGCAGGTGGGGGCATTAACGGTAGTAACTTTAAAGACTTTAACATCAGCATGGCTTTAACTGATGAAGGTATTGAGTACTATGAAGATATCGTAGAGATGGTGTTTGAGTATATCTGTTTAATAAACCAAAACTGCGATAAATTGCCACGTCTTTATCAAGATAAAAAGAATCTCTTACAAATTGCCTTTGATAACCAAGAAAAAGCTCGCTTAATTGATTGGGTTAGTAATTTAAGCATAAATATGCAGCATTACGATGAAGCTAATTATGTACAAGGCGATTATTTAATGGACGGCTTTAACCGTTGCGCTCACGAAATTGCCATGCAATGGCTCACACCTGACAATATGCGCTTGGTCTTAATTCATCCAGGTGTAGAACCAGAGCACACCACAGCTTGGTACAACACCCCCTATAAAGTGGAAGATATCTCGACAAGTTGGTTAGAAGCACTCAGTGAAATTAACACGCCATTGCCACAGATGTGCTTACCAAGTGCTAATCCATACCTCACTAAAGATGTTGAACTACTGCCATTAGAGAAACCAACTAGATCGCCTGAATTGTTAGTCAAAAAAGAAGGCTTTGACTTTTGGTTTAAACAAGATGCTACTTTTCGAGTGGCTAAAGGGCATTTTTACTTAGCGATGGACTCAACCTTTGCCATTAAAGATGTTAAACATATGGCCCTCACTCGTTTGTTTGCAGACTTGTTTATGGACAGTGTTGCTGAGCAATTTTATCCGGCAGAACTGGCAGGCCTTAGTTATCACTTAACATCTCACCAAGGCGGCTTGACCTTGCATACCGCAGGTCTTTCATCGAGCCAGTTAGAGCTAGTTAACGAATTACTTGAAGCTCTATTTAATGTTGAGATATGTGCAAAACGCTTTGCTGAATATAAAAAACAACTAGTTAGACACTGGCGAAACAGCAATCAAAACAAGCCTGTTAGTGAATTATTTAGTATTTTGGGTGCGCAAGTTATGCCGTGGAACCCAGAGCCTAACGCGCTCGCACAGGCTTTAAAGGATACTAGCTTTCATCAATTCAATTGCTTTAGAAATGAGTTTTTTAAAGCTTTGCATGTTGAATGTTTTTTACATGGTAACTGGCAACGAAGTGATGCGCTTAAGTTTCAAAAGCAAATTACTGAACACTTGTCTGGTAGCACCACTATCATTGATTTAACGCGACCACTTAATAATATTACCGAAGTGGAGCAACAGCGCTTCACGTTAAATTGTAGTGATCATGCGATGGTACTTTACTATCAAGCTCAAACTGATAACACCACCGAAAAAGTGCAAATGATGGTACTTAATCACCTGATAAATCAAGACTACTTTAATGAATTAAGAACCAAGCAACAACTAGGCTATTTAGTCGGTGCTGGCTATGCACCTTTTAACACACGCGCTGGTATCGCTTTTTATGTTCAGTCACCTAAACATAGTGCTGATGAGATTCTTCAACGTCACCAACAATTTATTAATAATTATGTGTCGCAAATAAATAACATATCTGAGCAGCAGTGGCTCGACACCAAAGCAGGTCTTGTCACTCACATCGCTGAAAAAGATAAAAATTTACGCTTACGTTCGCAGCGTCTATGGCTAGCTATAGGCAATCGCGATACAGAGTTTAATATGCAACAGCAGCTTTTAGAGGCGCTTGATAAGTTAAGCCTAACCCAAATGCAGCAATATATTGCCGTAACGTTTAGTGACAACAGGCCAAGAATAGAACTTTTAAGCGAACCTAAGGACAAAAAACAGCCAAAAGCAACACTTTCTTCGCATTCTCTTTGACTCGAACGCGAGCTTAGATTAGATTAATTGTTGCGAATTACGGTAATGCATTAATGATAAAAATAATAAAAATGATTTCTGCTTTTTTAACAATAACTATGACTGGGATTTTTTCAGCATCCGCTAGTCCTATAGAGCTTGAACAGAGCACATTGCTGCTTATCCCAAGCGCTATTATGATGCTATTATTGCCGTACCTATTATTTGTCATTTTTAAATTAAAGCGCTCTCGAAAGCAACTGCGTATTTCAGAACATCGCTTAAAAAGTACCGTAGAAGGCAGTGGCGACACCCTCTGGGATTGGAATATTAAAACCGGAGAAGTGTTACGAATTAATGATAAATACACTTCAGATACTAATAATAGCAGCGGCTTCCCCCCTAACCGCGAACATATCCACCCTCACGATTTACAACACGTCGAAACAGCTCTTAAAAAACACTTTGCCGAACATACCGCCTTTTTTGAAGCGAGTTATCGCATTAAAGACACCCTAGGTCGTTGGCATTGGGTTCTAGATCGCGGCAAGATCATAGAAAAAGACGCAAACCTAAACCCTTTGCGAATGACAGGAACTGTGCGAGATATTTCTCAGCTCAAATCAACGGAAGCACGATTAAACCTATTTGCTAAATGCGTTGAGTCATTAACTGATGCTATCGCTATTTACGATAAAAACTTCAAGCTGGTTGACTTAAATCCAAGCTTCTTAACTTTGTTTGGTGGTAGCCGCGAACAATACTTAAAGAAAGAATTTACCCTAAATGGCTACGATCAAAGCTATGTAGATGAAATTAAAGCCACTGTAAAAGCGACAGAACACTGGCAGCAAGAGGTAAAACTTCGCAATGCGAAGAGGCAGCTGTTACCGATTGAAATTTCAATTGATGAGATTAAAAATGAGCACAATCAAATTTGCAACTATGTAGTTGTTTTTTCAGATCAAACTGAGCGTAAAAAAGCCGAATCACAATTACATAATTTATCGAACCGTGACCGCACAACGGGCTTACCAAACAGAAACTTGTTTTTCACAAACTTGAAGAAGCTCGCTAAACAAGATAATCATCACGCTTTATTAGTCTTCGACTTAGATAACTTCAAAAAGATAAACGACTCACTCGGTCATCAACTCGGTGATAGTTTGCTATCTAAGCTTGCGATGCGTTTGAATAAGTTAACCCGTGAAAAAGATGTGTTCTATCGCCTAGGGGGAGACGAATTTGCACTGGTAATGTCCGGAACTAACGATATTCATACCATTACTCGTATGGCTAAACTTTTTTTAGCGGCAATTGCCACACCGTTTAATATGGCTGGCCATGAACTTGTGATCACCTCAAGTGTGGGTATTGTGCTGTTTCCTGAGGATGGGAATACCCCAGAGTTATTGCTTAAAAATGCCGATACAGCCATGTATCACGCTAAGAAAAAAGGTAATAGCTACCTGTTTTTCAATGACACTATGAACCGTGAAGCAGTTAAACGCCTACAAATCGAAAACTTGATGCGCTACGGCCTAAAAGAAGATCACTTCGAAGTCTACTATCAACCGAAAATGAACATTCGCACAGGTAAGCTAGATGGTATGGAAGCACTGGTGCGTTTCATTACCCCAAAAAAAGGCGTGATCAGTCCAGGTGTGTTTATACCGATTGCTGAAGAAACTGGGCAAATTATCGAAATTGGTGAAGTTGTCTTAAACAAGGCATGCCGAGACGTAAAAGCATGGATTGATCAAGGCTTATTTAATGGTCGTGTCGCGGTGAATTTATCGGCTAAACAGTTTAGCTTGCCTGATTTAACCACCCGTATTGATGTAATATTACAAAAGAATGAACTGCCCTCTTACTTCCTTGAGCTTGAGATCACAGAAGGCACCGTAATGGATGATCCAAACGAAGCTATTGCCGTAATGCGTTCACTCAGCGCCCGTGGTATACACCTTGCAATGGATGACTTTGGTACGGGTTATTCATCATTAGCGTACCTAAAACAGTTTCCGCTTAATACCTTGAAAGTCGATAAAGCCTTTATTGACGATATGCAATCTGAACGAGGCCGCAATATGGTCGACTCTATTGTGACAATTGCTCATAACCTTGATTTACATGTGGTTGCAGAAGGTGTGGAACAAGCTGAACAAATAGCTATGTTAGAACAGTTAAAGTGTCAGACAATACAAGGCTACTATTATTCTAAGCCATTATCTCAGCCAGAATTTACCGCATTCTTGCAAAAGCAACTTGATAAGTCAGCGCCGAGTCTATTAAAAACCGTAAAAGCTTAAGGTCGCCAGCCACATGACTTGCGGCCAACATGGCGTACAAATGCGCGGCGATAGTGCACATTAAACAAACACCAAGCTACGGGCCCCAGCACACCACCTAACAGCATCCAACGTTTCACTGGCATCCCTTTAGAAAGAGACTCTAAATACATAACCACTATAAAAATACAGCTCAAAAATATAAATAGCACAAAGCACCTCATTAAAATCAGCGGCAGTGTACATAATTTCATCAAGCATTGAAACTTCACGCATGCTATAGCCTCTATAAGGCCTATTTATGCTCGCTTTAATACTCTTTAGCTTTGTCATCTAGGTTATTGAAACAATGTACAAAAACCAACCATTTTGCTATTATAGGGACGTGCGGTTAGCACAAAGGAATATACAAAAATAATCATGAGGAATCGTTATGTCTGAAGAATCAGCTAACATTTATGCAGCGCCAGAAGCCGAGCTTACTCAACAAAATAATGGCGGAAATAAACCAATTTTGAATTTTGATCGTTTCTCAGCTTGGGGCGTGTTTTTTTTAAGTCTTATCACATTGGGAATTTACTCAATATATTGGCTTGTAAGCCGAACAAATAAGGCAAACATGCTTGCTAAACATAAAGTAAACCAAAACTTAGTTTATGGTTATATTGTACTTTATGTAATCAACTTTGCTTTAGCATTTACAGCTATTCCAGAAGTAATATCTTCTATCTTTTCAATCATTACTTTTATTGTTGGTCTAGTATTCATTTTCTCGTTAAGAACTTCACTTCAAGAGCTTATTAATGAAGGCAGCAATGAACCTGTGCACTTAAGTGGCATACTTACATTTTTCTTTTATGCTATTTATTTCCAATACAAAATTAATGAAGCTATTGATAATCAGAAATAACCATTTCGTTATCTAATAAAAAAGGCATTGAATTCAATGCCTTTTTTATTGCCGGTTGGTATTACAATGCCCCTGAGTGCTTCACATTTAAATAGGTGTTAAGCACATGCGGTAGTAGCTGCTCAGGGTTACAGTCTATGGCTATCACCCCTTGTTTTTTAAGCTTAGCCATATTGGCTTTGTGTGAATTTAATAGTGCTAACGCTGCACAATAGCTGGTTGCATCTTCGTACTTTTCTATAGGCTCTTCGAGTACTTCATTCACTGCACGATTGTTAATATTAATAAGTGCGACTAAGTGATGCTTTTGTAATAGCTTAATTGCAGGCATTAATTCATCAATACTTTGCTCATCGAGCGTGGTGACTAATAACACTAGAGAGCGTTTACTGCGCTTGGCAATTAATTGGTTCACAGCCACTAAATAGTCACTACTGCTTTTATCTGGGTATAGATCATAAAAGTGATTCATCACCCTTGATACATTTTGTGCGCCTTTTACATCGGGTAACCAACGCAGATTTTGGTTAAAGCTTTGCATGCTAAACCAGTCACCTTGCTTTAAAACCGTGTGTGACAGCAATAATAATGCATTTAAAGCATGATCAAAGTGACTGCCTTCATTGGCTTCTATGGCCATTTTTTTAGAGGCGTCTAGCATCACTATGACGTGTTGGTTTTGCTCTTCTTGATACTCACGAGAAATGAGTTTTCGACGCTTACTAGTCGCCTGCCAATCAACCTGCCTGACGCTATCACCTTGGCGATATTCACGTAACTGCTGAAACTCAATACCATCACCGCGCTTTTTAGTGAGTTTTAAACCTGAAATTGGCTTATTCACCACCCCATTTAAATGCTGCTTTGAAGTAACACGGCTAAAATCTGGGTAAACCTTTAATTGGATAGCTTGAGCAGTTAACCAGTTTGTTTGCCAAAGGCCCAGTGCTGACCCAACTCTAAGCTCAATCGCACTAATCTCTGCATCGCCTCGTTTGTGAGCACGTAAATTAAAGCTCTGCTTAGCTTGTTGCATCGCATCAATAAACACAGTTTGCTGTGGTTTTTGCAGCTCAATCGCATTACTTAAATGAACACTGACATCTAACATAGTCGCATGCTTAGCTTTATTTTTAATGACTACATTTAATGCTTGGCGTCGATATAAGGCCATGTTGAGATTAGTTTGTGCACTCATTTCAAGTAAAGGCTCTGACTTCGCTGCCATATAATCTACAAATACCACCAATAAGGGCACTAATAACAAGGCCGTTAGCACTAAGCTGTCAACCGATGCAATAGCACAGACAAGCAACAATAACAGCAGCAAAGCTGTTAATTGTATTAAGCGTTTTGCAGGTCTATGCTTGATGCGATTCATGAGCGCGGCGCTTCAACACTGGCTAAAATGGCACTGATCACTTCATCAAATGATACCCCTTCAAGCTCCAGATCAGCGGATAAAATTAAACGGTGCCTTAAAATATTCACTGACACTGACTTCACGTCATCTGGGGTTACAAAGTCACGGCCATTCATCAATGCCATTACTTTTGCAGCTTTAATGATGTTAATTGAGGCCCGTAACCCTGCGCCGTGCAGCACACCCTGCCAAGTTCGTGAACTTCGCACAATATCAACAGCATAATTAAGTATTTGTTCGTCCACTAAGATATCTGCACAAAGCTGTTTAATTTCAGCAATACGCTTAGCATCCAATACTGCAGGGAGCTGCTCTACTTTGGTTTCATTAGAAACTATTTGTGTATTCAGTTTTAAAAGCTCAACTTCCGATTCATGTGAAGGAAAACCAAGCTCGACCTTCATCATAAAGCGGTCTAATTCAGCCTCTGGCAGTGGGTAAGTCCCTTCTTGATCTAACGGGTTTTGAGTAGCGAGTACCATAAACGGTGAATCAATAGATAATGACTCACCATCAATGGTGATTTGTTGCTCTTGCATTACCTCAAGTAGTGCTGATTGCGTTTTAGCTGGTGCACGGTTAATTTCATCAGCCAGCAAAATATTAGTAAATGCTGGGCCTTTTTTGATATTAAATTCACCTGATTTCATATCATACAAACTATGACCAACAACATCTGACGGCATTAGATCCGGCGTAAACTGCACTCGCGAGAAATCTACATTTAAGCTCTTTGCTAGGGCTCTAACCAGTAGCGTTTTACCAAGTCCAGGAACCCCTTCAAGTAACACATGACCACCCGCAAATAGAACGGTAAGTACATCTTCAACAATGGCATCTTGACCAACTAACACACGTGAAATGTTATGCTTTACTTGTTTTACTGCATCAGCTGCCTCAATTAAGCTCATGCGATTAGTATCCAATTCCGTGCTCATAAGGCATTCCTTAATTGTTTGAATCGTTTTATATATTCTGTTCGTTGTTCTTTTGACTCAGGCAACTTGCTAGCAAGTAACTGAGCCACATATTGTTTTTCAAAATGAGTTAAATTAGCGATGATCTGCGCCTGTTTTTCAGCACTGAGCATTTTAAAGTTAGGCACTCGCGACTCTACTTTGGCGTAAAAATCTTTTTCTAGTGCGGTAAATAATACGGCTTCGTGACCATGCTCTGTATAGAAATTTGCTACTGCACGAATATGCTGATTAAAGCTGGTTTTTATATCGAATTCAGGAGTATAAGAGCGGCCAATGCGACTACTTATATGCCACACTGCAAGCACAATTAATAACAGCAACGTCACCACAAATTGCCAGCTCCAGTGCCATAATTTGGCAAACCAATTTGGGTAAGTTAGGTAAGGTACATAAGTGACTTTATCAGCCCCTTTACTTAGCCAAAGTAATAAGCTGCCATGATCAAGATGGCGAAGTCGGTAATTGGTAAAAGGTAACAGTGACGGCATAACGATGACCCGACCTTGACCAAATGCAAAGTCACACATCAGGGTGTCACTATTTTCACTATTGGTGCTAACACCGGGGCAATTTTCTATATAAAACGCGCGACTTAACTCAAGATCGAGCTGAGTGTTTTCATCGATAGATAGGGTACTGTTTTTATTCCCTTCTTTAAGCATCGCAAAGTCATATTCAAAGACATCTTCTTGGCTTTGCACATTGATGCCAAGCTGACTAAAAAACACCGTGTTATCAATCGCCAGTTCATCGCGTTGCCTATTTAATACATAAATTAAACGCCCGCCATCAGCGACCCAATCAGCAAGTTGTACATCTAACTGGTAAGAATCAGCAAGCACTGCTTCATCCAAAATTAAGATACTTTGCGGGTCTATGTTTAACTCATCACTTTGTACTTGTTCTACCAAGCGCTTATTCTTCTGCCAATCGATGCCATTGGCTTTGAGTAGTCGTTGAGCCATCGTGAAATTGTCTTTTGCCACATCACTATGAAAACCAATTTCGATTTCTTTTTTCTGCCAATCTAAAGAAGCAATACCAGCAATAGCAAATATGCTAAACACCACTAGCGCCGCAATCAGCACATATTTAAGCTTCACGGGCTTGCTCCTTAGTCTCTGCTGTCATTGCTGTAATTTGCTCAGTCAGCTCGATAAAGTCGATATCAGGGGTTTTATGGCCCCAAGCAACTGTGACCCATGCAGAAAATAAGCGGGCAAAAATCGCTTGCCCTTGGCTAGGTACCTTTGCATCAATTGCACCTTTACATTCGCGCTCAGTCATCGAGCGGTGCAAGCGAACTTCATGTCGCTGCTGCGCCCAAGTCAGCGCATGATGAAGCAAGTACGCTAGCGCCAAGCGATGCTGACCTTGCTCAAAGCATTGCTTTGCAGCGGCAATTAAATCAGTAGGTAAATCTTTACTTTTAATTTCTGCAAATAAGGTCGGGATCACCGACTCTTCATTCACTTTACTACGCTCAGGCAAGCTTAAATTGGCAAAAAAACCGCGCTTTTGCATCAGGTAATAAACTAGCCAAATGACTAATAAACCTACCAATACCCAAACCAACATACCAAACATCTGACCAATGGCTGTAAACACATCGATAAGCCACGACCAATCACTATCTGATGAACTCGCTTTCGCTTCAATATTTGGCAGCCAGGTAGTCTCAGTTTCAATGACATTAGGCTCATTATAAAGAGCTGTAACTTGCTCTTTTACCGCTTGCTTATCGATTTGCTCTGCATAGCTAGTTGATGGTTGCAGCGTGAACGTTGTAAGTATAAGTAGTGCTACAGCACTGACTACGCCTGCAAGGCGGGTACGAATGTTTTTGAATGCGAGCTCTATATCCCAGCCCTCAAGTTCAACACGGCGATGTAAATAAGCAAGGAAACCGCCAGTGACGAAAAGCGGCGCCACTAAGGAAATACTAAGGATGTATATAAAATTAAACGCTATCTCAACCCAGATTGGCGCTTCGAAAATTTGATACATGGCTTCTTGTGCTGAAAATGAATGGGGCACAAGTGCAATTGTCAGCGCAGAAATCCCCATTAATAAGATAAACTCAAAATGCACACAAAATAGCATCCACAACGTTTGCTTTGGCTTCGTTGAGGCAAATAAAACCTGCTTGCGCTTTGTTTTTCGCTCGCCTGATAGCCGCTCAAGTTGCTCAACGGGCGCTAAAAATGCTCTATTTGGGCTAAGCCTGAAAATGGTTAAATGCGCTAGCATATCGGCAACTTTTAACTGTTTAAGTGACTTTAAGCTACTACTTATTTTGACCGGTTGATTGAATACCGCCTTTGACATGTAATCGAGTAAAGGTCGTTCAAATACAGGTTTAAGCCACCAAACAACAAATCCGCCTATGCCCCAATTTAATAAAAAGCCGACAATCAAAAATACGGGTACTGCCATCATCAAATACAAAGTGATCAGCGCCACAATATGCTGCTTAACTAACAACACAGTTAAATCAAAGGTCTCGTAAGCACTGCGCTTGCGGGGTGTGAAGCTAAGACGATTAAGCTCCATAGCGCATCCCCTTGTACAAACGGAAAATGACATAACACCAACAGCCGCTGCCAACTATATATTTAATTTCGTAAGCAATATCACGAGGTGAACAAAACGCTTCAATAAAAGCAGCAATTACTAACATTAAAAAAGCACCAACGATGAGCGGAAGTGCCTTTTGTGCAGCCTGTTTCATTGCATATGCACGGGTATACTGCCCAGGGCTTAATATGCCGTAACCAATCTGACACCCTGCAGCTGAGGCAATGATGATAGCAGTCAACTCAAACGAGCCATGAGTGATAACAAACGAAAAAAATGGCCCTTCAAAACCTACATTAACAATATGAGCAGCAACTGCACCAAAGTAAAAACTATTAAATAATAGGAAAAAAGCAGCGCCAACACAGAACAGCACACCACCTGCAAACATCTGAAATGCAATTCCTATGTTATTGTAAATGTAGACACCGAACATCATTAAGTCTTGCGGTGCACCGCGCTCAGCCGATTGAACGCTGCCACTGGGGTTATACATTTGTTCGATATTAAGCACTGTGCCTTGCCCTAAAAATGTATAAACGGCATCAGGGTCAATTGTCACCCAAATAAAAGCGATAAGGGCCAATCCCCAAAACGCGATTAAGTTTACAGCCAGCATGAAACGGTTTTCATACAGTGCGCGTGGAAATGCAGTTCGCGCCACATGCCATATTTCAGAGAATTGATTGCTTCGAGACAAATAAAGGCGCTTTTGCCCTAACTGCACAAGCCTATTTATTTGCTCAATCAACACAGGGCTGTATTGACGACTTTGGGCAATGGCTAAATCATTACAAACTTTGCGATATAAATTAGGGAAATTAACAGGTAAAGACTCAGCATTATTTTGCTCACAAAGGGCTTCGAACTCATCCCAACTTACGCTATTTGATTTTACAAATTGAGTTTGCTTCATTGTTTACCCTCCTGCTGCGGGTAATCGTTATCGTGTTGAACTTGCCCAGCGAAGTGGCGTGCGTAACTAACGAGCTGCGCTTCAATCTCGTGCTCTGCTTTAGAAAACGGTGCAGCTAAAATAGCTGCCAACTCACGACGCCTTGCATCAGATAATTCATCATGGCGCTCAGCAAAAGCAAGTACAGCTAATTGCTCTTCGGTAGTTAAGCTAATTGAAGGAATATGCACTTCACCTTGAGCTATTTCAGGCCGCGCTGCGAACTCATCGTCGTAAATAACCATGGTGCCTGCCGCCCAATCACCAATGCGTTTAAAGCGGTTGTTAAACAACATAACTACAAGACCCAAAAAATAGCCTATCGGTAGCATATCTGCGGGGCGTAGCAAGTTACGCACAACTATTTGCGAAAAGCTCGCTGGTAAGCCATTGTCTTGCACAACACGAATATTAAGTCGTTTTTTACCTGGGGTTTGGCCACTTTCCATTTCAAACAGGATGTTATAGCCCCATGAAATTAAAAAGTAAGCAATTAATATAAGTCCTTGCCCTGCATCGCCAAAAAAGGCAAGTACAGTGCCTACAGCAAGTAAAACCAAACTACGGATAATAAAATCGATGGTGTAGGCATAGCTTCGGGCGACAACACCTGCTGGAGTGATAGCGATATTAACGCCTTCGGGGAGTTTGATGTATTCTCTGTTTTCCAATCCGTGGTTCAACATTAATCTACTACTGGTATTTATTGTTGTTTTCGTAAGCCAATAATAATGCGCGTTTTTAGTCCCTTTTTCAATGCATTTTGTTATAAGCGCGTTACAAACAAAACAAAAAAACCGGCTAAAAGCCGGTTTTTGAAGAGCCACAAAGTTATTTTTCTGCGCGGCCCATAAACTTATGTTCAACCGTGTTGATACGAATGCGATCGCCTGTAGAAATATGCTCAGGTACCTGAATCGTTAAACCGGTTGTCAAACGTGCAGGCTTTGAACGTGCACTTGCTGAAGCACCCTTAATTGAAGGATCGGTTTCTTCAACAACAAGCTCAACACTTGATGGCAAATCTAGGCCAACCGGAGCGCCATCGATTACAATTACGTGAAGACCTTGAGTTTCTTCATTTACGAATAAAATCTCTTCGCTAATCGCTTCTTTATTTAAGTTATAAGGCGTGTAGTCTTCATTATCCATGAATACATACTCTTCACCGTCAATGTAAGAGAACATTGCTTCACGACGAATTAGATCCGCTAGTTTTAGCATGTCGCTGTCTTTGAATGTTTCATCAACTTTACCACCAGTTACCACATCGTATAAACGCATACGGTATAAACTGCCACCAGCACGACCTTGTGGTACAGAACGTTGAATATCTTTAACTACTAAAACACGGCCGTTATGCTCGATAGCGGCGCCTTTTTTAACTTCACTTGCCTTAGGCATGGGTGTATTCCTATCGTTTTTTGTTGACAGAAATTTACCACGTAATGGCTATTGTTCAATAAAAATTTGCAGTTTTAACTCACAGCCGTTATTTATTCGATTTTTCAGCAAATTATAATATTAGTTGTCTCAAAACTAAGAAAAAGCTGCTATGTTTATAACTACGAAAAATGACTTCAAGGATTGGATCATGAATCAACACACAGTACACGAATATTTAATGAAAAAGCCATTGGTGATGATCACCCAACCATTTGGCCAAGATGTCGACGTTTACAAGGTGAATCATAAAATGTTTGCCACCCTTGCTGAGGGCAAAGAAGGCCAAACAGACGATGAAGGTAATCTTGTATGGTGGCTAAATCTGAAATGCGAGCCAGATGAAGCCCAAGCATTGCGTGATATTTTCCCGTCGGTGATCCCGGGTTATCACATGAACAAACGTTTATGGAATACGGTTATTTTAGATGGTACCGTACCACAAGGAGAGATTGAGCGGATGATTGATAATTCGTTTGATTTAGTGGTTGCGAATATGCCAGAAAAAGACAGAAAAGCGATTGAGCTTCATCTGTAAAATTGCGCACTGATCACGCTCTGTGATCAGTGCAACCTAAATAAAAATGATGATCGGTATACAAAACACCGCCAATAGCATACGCATCTAGCTGCTTATCGACTAACTGAAAACCACATTTCTCAAGTACTTTTTCTGAACCGATATTACCTTCGGTGACAACCGCTTTAAATTCCCGCACAGCATGTTCTGATTTAGCGTAATCAAGCACTGCTTGCAAAGACTCTGTGGCATAGCCACGACCATGAAAATTATGCAGCAGCAAATAACCGACTTCTTGACTATCAGGCACTGTTGATGAAGTAAACCCAGTTACACCCACCTCTTTACCTGTACTGGTTTCAACAATAACTAAGCACAGTGGTGAATTCGAATTTGGCTGCCAAGGCTTTAAGCGTTCATTAAACTTTGCTCGTAGCTGCGCCTCTGAGGGCTTATCGAAGCATTTCTCTATCACTTGGGCATCATTATGCAAAGTATAAAACAATGGCCAGTCATCGGCATTTAACAGCCGTAGTGTTAATCGCGAAGTGGTGAGAGTCATGGTGATTAATCGCTTAGTAAATAAACCTAGTTATAACAAACTGATTTCGAGAATTAAATACCACTTATGGCCAATATATAAGTAAAAAGCCCCGCTCAATAAGCAGGGCTTTTAAAATTAACTAATTAATTTAAAGAATTAGCTTTTAGTCGTTTCTGTATTAGCTTCTTCTGACGCTTGCTCGTCTTCAACCACTTCTTTGGTTACTTCAACCGGATCGACAGGCGTAGCTTCAGCTATTGCCAGCTCTTCGCTTTCTGCTTGGTAAAAACGCCCCCCCTTTTCAGCCATTGCTTTTAACGTATCGCAAGGTGTGAAAATAGGGTTGTAGTTAGCAAAAGTCGCCATTTCTGAGCTCACTTGTGCTGCACCCAGTTTATCCATATAGCTAAATGGACCGCCTAAGAATGGTGGGAAACCGATACCAAAAATAGCACCAATATCACCGTCACGCGGGCTTGCAATAATGCCATCATCTAAACAGCGTACCGCTTCGTTAAGCATTTGCGCAACACAACGTTTAGCAATTTCGCTCTTGTTTAAACGAGGTGATGGCGTAACACCAAGTAGCTCGTATACTGACTCATCCACTTTTTTATCTTTCTTGTCGTAAAGGTAAAAACCACGGCCAGTCTTACGACCTAAACGCTTAGAATCGATTAAGCGATTAAAGGCGTCAGGTGCTTTAAAGCGCTCGCCCAACTCTTTTTCAAGGATTGGCGCAATTTTAGAACCTATATCAATCCCTACTTCATCAAGTAACGCTAAAGGCCCTACCGGGAAACCAAACTCAACCAATGCTTGGTCAATCTTTTCAATTGGCTCACCTGCAAGCAGTAAATTAGCCGCTTCATTAACATAAGGCGCTAAGATACGGTTTACATAAAAACCAGCCATGTCTTTAACCACAATCGGGGTTTTACCTTGCTTACGGGCAAAGTTAACAACGCGTGCGATAGTTTCTTCAGACGTACCGGCGTGTGGAATGATCTCAACAAGTGGCATCTTTTCAACTGGAGAGAAGTAATGCAGACCAATTACATTTTCTGGGCGTGCTGCATCAGCAGCGATTTGTGCAATCGGTAATGATGAGGTATTACTTGCAAAAATAGTGTTGTCTTGGCATTCACGTTCAACATCAGCCACCATACCTTGCTTTAAAGCAAGATCTTCAAACACTGCTTCGATAACGATATCAATGTGTTTAAAGCCGCTGTAATCGGTTGTACCGGTAATGCGGTTCATGGTTTGTTGTAAATCAGCTTTAGATAAAATACGACGCTTTTGCTTTTTATCTAAAATCTTATAGCTGTAGTTCATTGCATTGCTGATGCCCTTTTCAGCCACATCTTTAATGCGCACTGGAACACCCGCTTTTACAGCACTAACATGGGCAATACCCGCGCCCATGAGGCCGCCACCTAATACTGCCGCTTTAGCGATTGCTGGTGCATCATCATTACGCCACTCTTTTTTCATTTCAGTGGTTGCAAAGAAAATACCGCGCAATGCTTTTGACTCATCACTCATTACCAGCGTGGCAAAGCCTTCTGCTTCAGTTTTGTATGCTTTTAACTGATCAAGCTCAACACTTGCACGAACCGCTTTAATAATGGCTAAAGGTGCTGGGTAGTGACCGCCTGTTTTCTTCAGCACGTTTTCTTGTGCTTTTTTGAAAATAATATTGCGACCAAATGGGTTTGACTCAAGTAATTGACTCAAACGGTCTAGCTTAGGTTTAGTAGCCTTCGCCTTACCTTTCAGAGCAAACTCTTTAGCAACGTCAAGTAATACACTGTGTGGTACACAGTCATTTACTAAGCCTGTTTTCTTCGCTTGCTTAGCACGCACTTGCTTACCTGTAAGCATCCACTCAAGTGCTTTTTGCAAGCCAACTAATTTTGGTAAACGTTGAGTACCGCCACCACCAGGTAATAAGCCTAACTGTACTTCTGGCAAACCAAGCTTAGTGATATCGCTGTCAGAACACACTCGATAATCACATGCTAAAGCAAACTCTAAACCACCGCCTAACGCTGCACCATGAATAGCACTTACTGTTGGGAAAGGTAGCTTTTTCATATCGAAAAAGGCTTGTTGGCACATTTCGCTTAACGCTAATGCATCTTCACGGCTATTCGCGCTATCAAGCATTTTAATATCAGCACCAGCGATAAAGTTATCGCTTTTACCACTAATAAATACCATACCTTTTACAGCTTGCGCTTGTGCGTCTTTGAGTAAGGTTTTTAAATCTTCTGCGAAACTGCTGCGCAGGGTGTTCATTTTCTCACCCGGCACATCAATGGTTACAACGGCTACGCCGTCATCAGCCACTGATAAACTAAATACTGAATCTGTCATTACGCACTCTCCAATACAAAGGCTGCGCCTAAGCCACCCGCTGCACACGCAGTCGTAAGCGCTAAGCCGCCACCGCGACGATTAAGTTCATTTAAGCTTTGCGTGATCAGGCGTGCACCTGTTGCCGCAAATGGGTGACCGTATGCTAGTGAGCCACCTAATACATTGAACTTGTCCATGTTAATTTCGCCGATCGCTTTACTGCGACCAAGCTTTTCTTGTGCAAATTTGTCTGACGCAAACATCTTCATATTAGCCAGTGTTTGCGCTGCAAATGCTTCGTGCATTTCGATTAAATCTAAATCTGCTAATGTAATACCCGCACGGTCAAGAGCAATTGGCGTAGAGTGAGCCGGACCCATTAGCATGTCCTCATGGACACCGATTGCCGAGAAAGCAAAGCTACGTACATAACCTAAGATATTGTAACCCAATGCTTTTGCTTTACTTTCACTCATCATTAATACCGCAGCAGCACCATCAGTTAGTGGCGTAGCATTAGCGGCTGTAACTGAACCGTGTTGACGGTCAAATACTGGTTTTAATTTCGCATAGCCTTCAACAGTCGAGTTATGGCGAATGTTATTATCTTGCTCAATAAAACTCTTATAAGGCGCTACATGCGCAGTCATCACTTCGTCTTTAAGTTTGCCATCAGCCCATGCTTGGCTTGCAAGAGTATGAGAACGATGTGCTAAAGCATCTTGGTCTTCACGGCTAATACTATGCGTTTTAGCCATTTGCTCTGCCGTTTGACCCATAGATAAGCCTGTAGAGTACTCAGCTACCGCTGGCGGCACAGGAAGTAAATCTTTTAGACGTAGTTTTGAGAAAATCTTTAATCGCTGACCAAGCGTGCGTGCTTTGTTTAAATCAACAAGGCTACCCGCTAATTTTTTGCTGACACCAATAGGTAATACAGACGATGAGTCAGCACCACCAGCGATACCCACTTGCACTGAGCCTGCCATAATTGACTCGGCTACGTTAGCAATGGCTTGGAAACTTGTCGCACACGCACGCGAAACAGAATAAGCATCAACAGAAACAGGCATGCCCGTACCTAATACGATTTCACGGGCAATATTTGGGGCTTCTGGCATTTGCACTACTTGACCAAATACAAGTTGATCAATTTCAGATTTATTAAAGTTAAGTCGTTCAAGCATTTCGTTGACAACTAACTTACCCATATCAAGGGCTGGTACATGATGAAATGCTGTGGCTTGCTTTGCGAATGGCGTTCGCAGGCCGCTAACGATAGCGATACGATCGCCTTTTGCTGTTTTAAGTATATTTTGCTCAGACATTTATGCTCTCCCGCTGACAGGTCTGACCTGTTTGTTTTTCCTGATTCTAAAACAACCCGTGTACGAATGCCAATATTAAGTTTTCAACCATAGGCTTTTTTTGGCCTATTTACAAAAAAACACTGTATTTATATGGTAGGCTAAAAATCCTTAAAAAATAACGAACTATTTGAGGATTTTGTGTCTAACACTTGTGTTATAACTTTTGAATCCTTATAACTTGTTAATAGCGCCCCACCACGGTACCGCGTAAAGAATTTATCGGTACTGAATATAACGCATTGGCGCATAGCAAAAACAATTTTTGACTCACGCTTTTAGGACAGTCTTTTTATTATGGCAGTTAACGCATTTTCACAATTAAAATCATACTTAGACACGCAAATTATCGGCCAACCACAATTAACCCAAGCACTGTTAATCGCGATTTTGGCAGATGGCCATTTATTAGTAGAAGGCCCTCCAGGTCTTGCAAAGACCCGTGCAGTCAATGCCTTAGCAAAAGGGGTTGAAGGTAGCTTCCAACGTGTTCAGTTTACCCCAGACTTATTACCTGCGGATGTCACAGGTACCGATATATATCGTCAGCAAACCAGTGAATTTGTATTTGAAAAAGGACCGTTATTTCATAACCTAATTTTGGCTGACGAAATTAACCGTGCCCCTGCTAAAGTACAATCTGCGCTACTCGAAGCCATGGCTGAACGCCAAGTAACGGTTGGTAAAAACACTTATCCACTGTCTGATCTATTTATGGTTATGGCAACCCAAAACCCGCTAGAGCAAGAAGGCACTTATCCACTACCAGAAGCACAGCTTGACCGCTTCTTATTGCATTTGAGCATTGATTACCCGGGTGCTGAACACGAATTAGATATCCTACGCCTAACCCGTGGCGAGGCTATTTCTGATAAGCAAGCAGAGACACAACAAATTAGTCAAAGTGAACTTTTTGCTGCGCGTAAAGCTATTTTAGGCTTGTACTTAGCTGAGCCACTTGAAAAGTACCTAGTGCAATTAATTGTTGCAACCCGTGAAGCTTCAGAGCTTGATGAGCAACTTGGCCGCTGGATTGAATATGGCGCAAGCCCGCGTGCAACCATTGCCCTTGATAAATGCGCACGAGCTCATGCTTGGCTTGAAGGCCGTGATTTTGTAGCCCCAGATGATATCCAAGCGGTGCTGCATAATGTGTTACGTCACCGTATCATTTTAAGCTACGAAGCGCAGGCCGATGGCATCAGTAAAGATGACGTGATCAGCCGTATTTTAGAATTGGTAGCAGTGCCATAAGCTATGTCGAGCCAATTTGATACAGCGGCGTGGTTAGCAACGAGCCATAGTCAAGGCGTCAATTTATCACTCAAAGAGTTGATGTATTACAAAGCCAAAGCTCGTTTACTAGAACTTGCGCCCAAAGTAAAAATCAAAAACAGTTTAGCTGGGCAATACCTTGCGCCACATAAAGGTCGCGGGATGGAGTTTGCTGAAGTGCGTCATTATCAAGCTGGTGATGACATACGCTCTATCGACTGGCGTGTTACCGCCCGTACAGGCGAAACCCACACTAAACTGTTTCAAGAAGAAAAAGAACGCCCTGTTTTTGTATTTACCGACTTTTCTAACTCGATGCTGTTTGGCTCAAAGTTACTGTTAAAATCGGTGCAAGCAGCGCATATTAGCGCATTAGTTGCTTGGTCGGCGTGTCAAAGAGGTGACCGCATTGGTGGTCTGGTGTTTAATCAACATAGTCATCACGAATTAAAGCCTACGTCACGCGAAAAGGCGGTGTTAAAGCTCTGTCACAACTTATGTGATATTCACAACCAAGCGCTCAATAATATCGACAAAACAACCAACAGCCTATTTAGTGAAAACCTAAAACGCCTTAACCATTTGGCTAAACCCGGTAGCCTAGTTTATATCGTTTCTGATTTTAGTGCCCTTGATGAAGCGAGCTTTAAACAACTTGAAATGCTGAGCAGACACTGTGAGTTGGTTGGTTGCCATATTAGTGACCCATTTGAACATCAGTTACCTGCTTTTAAACAAACAGTAACTGTGTCGGCAAATGGACAAGATCTTGCTTTACCATTAATGGACAAGCAATTTCGCGAGCGCTTCGCTAAATCTGCTGAAGAGTCTTTTTCTAATAGGTTAAAGCGCCTACAAAAATCTGGGCTTAGTTTAATTTCATTCAGTGCAGCCACTCCACTTGAGCTGCAATTAGTGAGAAAGTAACAATGCAAAAAAATCCGCTAGATGGCTTACATGATGTCATTGCACCGACCGAGGTTGCATGGTGGCCACTTGCTCCAATTTGGTGGCTGATCATCGCCTTAGTTGGTTCGTTATTAATTATCGGCTTAGTGCTTTTATATAAAAACCAACAGTTCAAAAAAGCCAAGAAACAAGCCATTAAATTAAGTAAAACCCTTAGTGATGATGATGCACAAGAGCTACACATTATTTTAAAACGTTTAACCCGTCATTATTACAGCAGTCAACTTGCCTCTCAGCCTTTGGCAAAGTGGTCTGAAAATTTATCTAAGCTAAGTGGCGATAACTTTAGTTACGACGAGTTGATGCCGCTTTATCAGCAGCAAAGTAATAATGCTGAACTTGCAGCTAAATTACGCAGTGCCATTCGCAACTTTAAACTCAAGGAGCCAATTAATGTTTGAGTTTAGTTGGCCATGGTGTTTTGTGCTTTTACCCCTACCTTGGCTTTTAAGTCGCTTTATGCCGTTAAAGCAACAAGGGCAATTACGGTTGCGTATTCCTGGCTTTGCTAAGCTTGGTTTGAATAATCAAGCGGTGCAGCAACATAGTCGTAAAGTCTCTTTGCTCGAATGGGCAGTATGGGGATTATTAGTTATTGCTATCGCAAACCCGACTTGGCTTGATGACCCCATCACCTTGCCCAATGAAGGCCGCGATATCATGCTTGCAGTAGATTTATCTGGTTCTATGACAGAACAAGATATGGCCTATCAAAACCAGTATGTCGACAGGCTAACTATGGTAAAAGCGGTACTGAGTGACTTTATTGAGCAACGTCAAGGCGACCGCCTTGGTCTCATTTTATTTGGCGACACCGCATTTTTACAAACACCTCTTACGCGTGATGTTAAAACCGTGAGCCAAATGCTGAGCGAGGCGCAAATCGGTCTAGTTGGTCGAGCAACAGCTATCGGAGATGCATTAGGTTTGTCAGTAAAACGCTTTGCTAACAAAGATGAAAGTAACCGTATCGTAGTGCTATTAACTGATGGTCAAAACACCGCAGGTAACCTTGACCCAGAAGATGCACTACTGTTAGCACGTGAAGAAGGCATCAAGGTTTATACCATAGGTGTTGGCTCCGATAACCCGCGTGGTTTTAGCTTATTCAATATGGGTGGAATGAGTGGCGGTAACTTAGATGAAAGCTTACTAAAACGTATTGCAGAACAAACTGGCGGCTTATATTTTCGTGCAAAAGATGTGGCTGGCTTGCAGCAAATTTATCAGGAGCTCGATAAACTTGAGCCTATCAGTAGCGATGAGCAGACGTTCCGTCCACAAATTTCATTGTTTTATATTCCACTGCTTGTGGCGCTAGGCTTAATCAGCTTAACAATATTAGTAAGTTTTATTCGCCAACTTAAGCAGGAGAGCTAGTATGGATTTTGAATTTATTCGCCCTGCACTACTTTGGTTATTGCTCCCCGCACTGATTATTTTTAGTGTGTTGTTAGTACGCAATAAAAAGAACGCCCCAGCTGATTTAATTGCCCCCCATTTGGCGCAGTTTGTAATGAGCGACAATCATAAAAAGCAAAGCCAACCGCTTTGGCTAGTTGCTATTTTTACCTTGCTAGCCATTGTGTTTGCAGCAGGTCCAAGCTTCGAGAAAAAACAAGTCCCAGTGTTTCAAGCGAAAAACGCACGAGTTATTGTGATGGATATGTCGTACTCAATGTTCAGTACCGACATCGCACCAAATAGATTAGTTCAAGCTCGCTTTAAAGCACTTGATATGATTGAACTTTTCAAAGAAGGTGATACGGCATTGGTTGCTTATGCAGGTTCTGCATTTACCATTTCACCGCTAACCAATGACGCAAGCACCTTAGCTAACCTCATCCCAAGCCTAAGCCCAGATATCATGCCGAGCAAAGGTTCAAATGTTATTGAAGGCCTAGAAAAAGCCGACGATTTACTTAAACAAGCAGGCTATTTAGATGGTGATATTATTTTAGTTACCGATGGGGTTGATAGCCTTGATCAAGAAGATATTAGTCGCTTTACCGCTCAGTCGAGTTATCGCTTGAATGTCTATGGCGTCGGCACGGAGCAAGGTGCGCCTATTAAGTTACCTGAAGGTGGCTTTTTAAAAGATTCGCAAGGACAGATTGTTATTCCGACGCTAAATATCAGTCGCTTAAGTGCTTTAGCGCGCAACAGCGGTGGCAAATTTGCACTTTATCAAACCAGTAATCAAGATATTCAAACATTTGCCCCAACAGCCAATGCTGAAGTACTCAAAGACGAGAAACAAAGCCAAGCGTTATGGCGTGTTGATGCTGGTATATACGGTCTTGTTATTTTACTACCATTAGCGCTCTTTTTAATTCGCCGAAGTAGCCTAGTACTTGGCTTTTTGTTCGTTATGCTATTACCTCAGCAACAGGTTTACGCCGCCGAGTTACCAGAGGTGTTTAAAAACCAAGACCAACGCGCTCTCGATGCCTATCAGCAAAATCAATTTGAACAAGCCGCCCAAGCTGAAAACACGCAATTAAAAGGCGCAGCCCTTTATCAGCAAGGTAATTACCAAGCTGCCATGGATGCGTTTAGTGAAGATAAATCTGCGACGGGTTTGTACAACTATGGCAATGCCCTTGCAAAGGCAGGTGAACTAGAGCAAGCAATAGAAGCTTATAAGAAAGCCCAACAGCTTAAAAATGACTTCACTGAAGCAAAAGAAAACCAAGCCCTTGTTGAACAGTTAATGCAGCAGCAAGAGCAACAGCAGCAACAAGATCAACAGCAAAACACTGATCAACAAAACTCCGATGGTCAGCAAGATAACCAGCAAAAGCAACAGGGTGAAAACTCCCAGCAAGGCGATAACTCTGAGCAAAGTGAGCAGCAAGATGGCCAACAACCCTCAGAGCAAGGCGAACAGTCAGATCAAAAAGGTGAGCAAAGTGACTCTGAAAGTGATCAACAAAACAAACCTGAAATGCAATCTGAATCAGAAAAGTCGCCACAATCAGGTGAGCAAAAGCCAGAGCAATCTCCTGAGCAACAAGATGCCCAGCCAGAGCCATCGCAAAGCGATGAACAAGCTAAACAGCAAGCAGAGCAACAGGCTATGCAGGCACAAGCTGCTGAGCTGACTAATGAAGAGAAAGAAAAAGCCCAGCAACTTAATCAATTGCTGCGTAAAGTTCCCGATGATCCTGCGATCTTATTAAGAAATAAAATGCAATTAGAAGCACAAAAACGAAACTATCAACGTCGTCCACGAGGAGCCGAAAAATCATGGTAATGCGATTATTATGTTGTTTATTGCTAATCGCGGCAGCGCCGCTTTGGGCTGCCACCCAGCTACAGGCAAGTGTTGATAAAAACCCAGTCCTTGCCGGTGAGTTTTTTGTTTTAACCATCTCAGCAGACGACTCTATTAACAGCGAACAACCCGACACTTCAGTGTTATTAAAAGACTTTGTTGTAGGGCCTACCAGTGTAAGCTCGCGTACCAACATTATTAATGGTGAAATCAGTAAGCAAACTAACTGGTCTGTAAAACTGATGACCCGCAAAGAAGGCACTTATACCATTCCTGCTTTTACCGTTGCTGGTGTCAGTTCAAAACCGATTGAGCTAACGGTGGCTAAGCGCAGCCAAACCTCTGAGCAAAATAAAGAAGCCTTCATTAAAACAAGCATCAAGCCAACTAGCTTATACGTGCAAGAAGCCGGTGTTTATACGGTTAAATTGTATTTAGACAACAACAAAGAACTGCTTGATGGCAACTTAACCACACCAGAAATGGAAAACGCTGAGCTAACTCCAATTAACAAGCAATCTGAAGACTATGAGTTAATTGATGGAAAACGCTATTTAGTGATCACCCGTGAGTATTTAGTGCAACCACAAAAAAGTGGCGTGAATACCATCACAGCCCCAGTATTCAATGGCCGTATTCGTCAAAATTACCGACAAATGGCTGTTTCAGCAATGGGCGAAGATGTCGATATTGAAATCAAGCCAATTCCAGAAAACTACTCAGGTGCTTGGTTACCGAGTGAATTGGTTAACCTTGATGAGCAATGGCAACCAAAAGATGACACCGTGGAAGTCGGTACGCCGATCACTCGAACTATCACCTTAACCGCATTGGGGGTTACTAAAGAGCAACTTCCTGATATCGATATGCCGCAGGTGCAAGGTTTTAGAAGTTACCCTGATGAAAAAGAGAGTAATCATCTGGTACGTGATGGCCGTGTTATTTCACAACAAACTGCTTCTTATGCTTTATTACCGCAAACACCGGGCACTTACACATTACCTGAAATAAAGCTGCCTTGGTTTAATACCAAAATCAATCGTATTAGCTACGCGACCATACCAGCTCGAACATTAACAGTTGTGCCAAGTACAAATCCACTCACACCAACAGCCCCAGCTATCGCAGAGCCGCAAACAGCAAGCTCTAATGAGCTGAGTCATACGCCAACTAATGTGCAAACCGTTACGCAAGTCACGAGCCCGATGTGGCTTATTATCGTGGCAATTGTCGGCTATGGACTTTGGTTAGTCACCTTAGTGCTTTACATTAAAAAGCGCCCTCAACAATCAACGCCTAAAGCATTATCTAAGAGTGTTACATCCGTGTCATTAAATGAGTTAAAGCTGTTTGCAAAACAGAACAATAGCTCAGCGTTTTATAACGCATTAAACCTCTATGCAAAACAGTACACAGGTAAGAATGTAGCGGCCATTGAGTATTTACTCGCATCACTCAAAAACACACAACTTAATGATGAAATTGCTAAATTACGCACTAAACTTTATAGTTCAGCAGATGAACAAGTTGATTTAAGTTTAATTGTAAACTTGCTAAGCCAAGCAACTAAACAGACTCAATCGACAAGTAATAGCACTGAATTAAAAAATCTTTACGATTAACGATTAATCTAATAGATTGAATATAAACGGGTAATATTGAATTAGCCGTTTTTTTAAGAAAAAAATAATAATCTCAGAAAGATTTTTTTTGATGGGCGGGTCTTAGTAACTATGACAGAAAAACAAAAGCGATATGAAGCGCTGGTTCATGTCTACCACAGTGAGCTTTTTCGCTTTGCGTATTGGTTGTGTCGTGATCAGAACATTGCTGAAGACTTAGTGCAGGAAACTTTCCTGAGGGCTTGGCGTGCCTTGGATTCACTGCAAGATCAACAAGCGGTAAAACCTTGGTTGTTAACTATCTTACGTCGCGAGAATGCACGTCGCTTTGAACGTAAACAATTTGATTACGCCGATGTTGAAAACGACACCCTTGTAGATGAAAAAAGTACAACCCTTGATGCTGAAATGGAACAAACAGTGATTCAACGACAAATTGGAAAGTTATCACAAGAGTATCGAGAACCATTACTGCTGCAGGTGGTAATGGGTTGCTCTGGCGACGAGATTGCCCAGATCCTCGATTTAAATAAAAATACTGTCATGACACGACTTTTTCGTGCCAGAAACCAGCTTAAAGAGGCTTTAAGCAGTGATGATGATCAACTTAGAGGAGCATCAAATTAATGGATGAACTCGAGTTTCGCCGCCGCATCCTCGCCGAGCCAAGCACTATTGATAAGGAACTTGAAGCGTTTGCCGAGCAGGACACTGATAAACAGGCGTTTATTGATGATGTACGTGCCCTCGATGATGAACTAAGCAAAGCGCTTAACGTACCCGTGCCTGAAAATTTGGCAAAGCGAATTATTGATAACACCTATGCTTGTGAAGAAAACCATGAGCAGCCGCTAGACACTATTATTGAGGCTAAGTCGCGCTTTGCCTTCAATCGCCTGTATTTAGCCGCCGCAGCATCGTTTTTAGTGGCAATTAGTGTGTTCTTTGTCATTAACAAACAACATACTTTATACAGTGTGGGTGAGCATGCCTTTACACACCTTTATCATGAGATTGGCGCGTTAGATAAGCATGAAGCGATAGACCTTGCTTATGTAAATGAAAAGTTTGCTACTATTGGCGGACACCTAGATGAGCTACCAGGTAAAGTAACCTATTTGATGTTTTGTGACTTTCAAGGCAAAAAAGGCCTACACTTGGTGTTTGAATCTGACTTTGGCCCAATGACAGTATTCATAGTGCCTTCTGACGAGCAACCGTTTGGCACCGGCTCTGATGATTTCAATGATGAGCGTTTTGCTGGTCACATTAACCGCGGAGAGCGAGCAGATACTATTTTAATTGCCAGTATTGGTGCTCCACTTGATAGTTATAACAGTATGATTAATGACGCAATACGCTGGCTACATTAATACCTACTCGTAGTAACACATATTACAGGCACAAAAAAACCGCAGTCATGCGGTTTTTTTTATCGCTATAGAGCCGATTATTTACAAACGCCTGCTACTGCATTTGCAAAGTAATCAATGTTAGCATCACTGATACCAGCAACGTTTACACGGCTAGAACCAACAATGTAGATTGAGTACTCTTTTTGTAAACGTTCGATTTGCTCTTTATTAATACCTAGGAATGAGAACATACCATTTTGACGATCAATAAATGAGAAGTCTTGATTAATACCTTTTGCAGCTAAGCTTTCTTTGATTAAAGTACGTAAGCCATTAATACGGTTGCGCATTTCATCAAGCTCGTCATG
Organism: Pseudoalteromonas sp. Isolate3; assembly: GCF_022398505.1. Classification (NCBI taxonomy): domain Bacteria; kingdom Pseudomonadati; phylum Pseudomonadota; class Gammaproteobacteria; order Alteromonadales; family Pseudoalteromonadaceae; genus Pseudoalteromonas; species Pseudoalteromonas sp. Isolate3. The sequence continues at coordinate 36,272 of NZ_JAKEVN010000022.1, forward strand.
CCACATTTGAGTAAGCTCAGTGCTACCTAAAATCGTGCTAACAATATCAGCACCATGCGCAGGCGGCATAGAATAGATACTACGTACAACACTTAATAATACAGAGTTAGAGATATCAGCAGTCGCTGCATCTTTAGCAATGATTGAACATGCACCGATACGCTCGCGGTATAAACCGAAGTTTTTCGAGCAAGAAGAACAGATGATTAGCTCATCTACCGCTGCTGCTAATTTGCGAAGACCCGCTGCGTCTTCTTCAAGGCTTGAACCAAAACCTTGGTAAGCAATATCAACCAGTGGCGTGAAACCAACTTCAACAGCAAGATCAGCAACTGTGCTCCATTGCTCAGCATTTAAATCCATACCGCTTGGGTTGTGACAACATGCGTGGAATAACACAACATCACCTTTAGGCACTTGCTTAAGGGTATTAATCATGTCATCAAATAAAAGGTCTTTATTTTCGTAATCGTAGTAAGGGTATTCTTTTACTGTTAAGCCCGCCGCTTCAAATAAGCTGATGTGGTTTGCCCACGTTGGCGTAGTTACCCATACCGTCGCATCTTTGTTGCAACGCTTAATGAATTCGGCAGCAACACGTAGCGCACCTGTACCACCTGGTGCTTGTGCAGTGCGAACACGGTTAGCTAAAAGTGCTGGATGCTCACCCAGTAATAAGTTTTCCATTTTTTGACAGTAATCTAAGTTACCAGCCAAGCCAATGTACGATTTACTGGTTTCGTTTTCTAAACGAAACGCTTCCGCTTTTTTAACCGCTTTTAATACAGGCGTATTGCCTTGCTCATCCTTATAAACACCTACACCCAAATCAATTTTCTTTGGGTTTGTATCTTGTTTAAAGGCCGCCATTAGGCCAAGAATAGGATCTGTTGGTAATGGTTTTAATTCTGAGAACATTGACTATCTCTTTTTATAGGGGTTAGCGTTGCCACTAGCTTAACATAAAAACCCAGCCTGATTACTAGTAAAATTAGACCAAGAGTTGAGGAATTTTAATACAACAAGCCACAAGTAATGCAAGGGTCTGCTGATCAAAGAAATCATTACTAAATGCTTCTGCATCTATAATACCTAAGCATTCATTTTTAGCTGATAGTAAGGGTAAACAGGTTTCAGCTTTCACCTTTGGATCGCAGGTATAATACTCACCACCTTTTGCAAGATAATCAGCAACGTTATTGATCACGCGACCTTGCTTAGAAAGCGCGACTTGAACATTGTTACTACCTTTAGCAAACGCTTCTGTAAGCGGGAATAATGGTCGGCTAGGTGCCCCGTGATAAACCAGTTTTAATAACTGAGGGCCTTCGTCAGTATTTGTTGCTTGATAAATACCAAACCAATCAACTTGAGTCTGAGCAACGACAAAATCGATGATTTGTTGAAGCTTAGTCAGCTTTTCAGTATTTGTAGCATCATCTGCAACATAATCGTTTAATTTGAATGGTTCATCTTGCAAATAACCAAATAAGCTACACGCCCCCCCCTCGCCTAGCTCAGGAATTTGATACTCCCAACGCACTGCTGGTGAAGCGGACTCTGCAAGATATTGTTCAAGGTTCGATAATTGCTCAGCAACCAAGTTTTCTGGTAATTCAAGCTGTGCAGTAGATAAGTAGTTAGAAATCATTTAGCCATCCAAACATCTATAATGCCAGAATGATAACATGCGATTTTAGTGTGAGCTAGTACTGCTTGCTGTTAATTTATAATAAATTTCGACTTGATTACCAGCACTATTAAATGTCACTTTTGAGGCAACTTCTCTAAGTAAGCACAAGCCTCTACCATGCTCCCTTGCAAGGCTTTGTTGATTTGTTTGCTCTTTACTAAAACCGTTTCCTGAGTCACAAACGGTAAAATACAGAGCACACTCTTCGGGGCAATAACGGATATCAATAATGATTAAAGCATCTGTTAAATTTGCGAGGGCCTCTTCTCGTTGTTGATAATAAATTAAAAAGCCATCTTCTTGATTCTTAATCTCTGAGTCGAGACCTAACACACCGTGATCTAAGGCATTATTATAGGCCTCTGAGAGTATCAAAAAGATATTTGCGCGATGGGCATTTAACCCCGCCACTTTACTTATTACATCAACTACTTCCAACACAGGATCTGTGCTTTTGATTTGCTTTGAATTTAAGCTCAATGAAAAATTAAAGGGTAATGCAGATAGCTGTTCAGACTTTTGCTCAGACTCATCCATAGGTAAACAATTTAATAATACTAAGCTTAAGTCGTCTTGTTGTTTATTGCCGCGGGCAAATTTGTTTACTCGTTCTAATACTTGATTTGAAGAAATATTTGGCTTTGAGCCAAGCACCTTTTTAAAACGCTGCTCACCAAAATATTCATCATTTGGGCTAGTCGTTTCAATAATGCCATCGGTCGCCATCACGATACGAGAAGTATCTTCTACCTCTATGTGAATAAGTGCACGTTCAAATTCATCCTCTTCTAAAATACCCAGTGCCATGTGTTGAGATTCAAGAGTGCGAATGAGTTCTCCATTTTGGTCGATGATATACGTATCAGGTAATCCTCCAAGCCAAGCCGAAACACTTTTCCCGGTGTTACTGAGCTCTATAATGGTGGCAGCACAAAACATATGTCCTGGCAGTAATTTACCTAGTACTGAATTAATTTCTGCAGCAATATCACTGACTGACATTCCCTTACTTACCATTGTATAAAATACCCTTGAAGCAGGAAGTGCTCCGACCGCAGCAGCTAAACCATGGCCGGTAAAATCACCAAGCATGCAGTACAAGCTGCCAATTGGGCTTTGTGCTACCAAAAACATATCGCCATTAAACATAGCGGCAGGTGATAAATGAAAGTCTAAATGCGACGGAAATGACTGTTGGTTTTCGAGGGCGTTATTAAAAATATGTTCGACGATTTCATGTTCGCGCTCGACTTGATTTTGATGATATTCAAGTTGTAGATTTTGCTCTCTTGCCTTTTGGCTTAAATTACGGATCCGGCTATGCGCTTTAATTTTCGCGTTAAGAATGACCTCTTGAAATGGCTTATGTAAAAAGTCATCGCCGCCAACCGCTAAGCAACGCTCAAAACTCGCTTCATCTTCTAAAGAGGTAATAAATATAATCGGTAAGTAAACTTGGCTAAAGCGCTCTTTGATAATCGCTGCGGTTTCAAAGCCGTCCATCACAGGCATAATGACATCGAGTAACACAATATCAATGGTGTGTTCTTCGAGCAGGTTTAAAGCAACAAGCCCGTTTTCAGCGGTATAAACACGGTAGCCCTGCTGCTCTAACATCACGGTTAATAAGCGACGATTTAAGGCTAGATCGTCTACAACCAGAATATTAAGCATCAATCAATGTCGAACTTTTTATCGAAACGTGAAATTTGCAGGATTTTTTTCAGTTGCGGTTGGCAATTACTAATTTGAATTGTCTCAACCTTGCCGGTAAGGTTTTTTTTCATGTTCAGCAACATGCCTAAAGCCGAGCTGTCCATGTAATCTGTTTCTCTGAGGTCAATAACCACTTTATCGATATTGTCGTTAAGATCGGCGTACGCCTGACGAAAAGATTGCACCAAATTAAAATCAAATTTTCCTTTGATTTGTACGGTTAATATAGCGCCATCAGCAGAAGTGCTGCGCGATAAACTCATAATAAACTCCTAATAAACAAATCTTTCCTGATACCTAATTAAATATAACCGCTTAGAACAAATAAGCCAAAAATTAAAACACTTAGGATGAAATTTGTTATCATTTAGCCAAGCTTCTACTACGAGATCCACTATGAGCGATAATAATCTAGTTTATTCAACTGCTACGGGTCGCATTGAGCAACCTAAAGAAAGCAAACCAACCCAAGGTAAAATTTTTAAAGACGGCTTTTTGCGTATTGAACGTCAAACCAAAGGCCGCAAAGGTAAGGGTGTCATGTTAGTTGTTGGGATCGACAGCGAACAGCACGACTTAAAAAAATTAGCTAAGACCATTAAAAGTAAAATGGGCCAAGGCGGTGCAGTAAAAGACGGTATCATCGAAGTTCAAGGTGATGACAGAGATAAGCTAAAAGCGATTCTCGAAGGACTAAAATTTAAAGTTAAAATTGCAGGGGGCTAGTCGCCCCCTATATTTTTGAGTTCTGTATTTTATGAATTCAACGAGTTGAGCTGTTCATAAAGTGCAGGCAACTCATCTTCAGGGATAGGCTTGCTATAGTAGTAACCTTGCACAATATAACAGTTGTTGTTTTGTAAAAACTCAATTTGTTCAATGGTCTCAACCCCTTCGGCAACAACATTAAGTTTCAACTTTTGCGCCATAGCAATAATCGCAGCGGTAATTTCCATATCATTAGTATCCTCAGGGATATCTTTCACAAACGAGCGGTCAACTTTCAAGATATCCACAGGGAAACGTTTTAGGTAACTTAATGAAGAGTAGCCAGTACCAAAGTCGTCGATTGAAATTGATACCCCCAAGGCTTTTAATTGATGCAGTTGTAAAATAGCGGCTTCAACATGCCCCATCAGCATACTTTCTGTTAACTCAAGGTGTAAGCGTTTAGGCTCAACCCCTGTTTGCTTGATTATCGTATCAAGAGTCGTCACTAGGTTGGCATCTTTAAACTGGCGAGCCGATAGATTGATTGAAATATTATTCTTCAAATCTTGGCTTGCTAAACGAGCCGCAAATTCACAGGCTTCTCGTAATATCCATGCACCTAACTCAACAATTAAACCGGTTGCTTCAGCAATTGGAATAAATTTCGTCGGTGGGATCATTCCTTCTTCAGGGTGGAACCAACGAATAAGCGCTTCGTACCCAACTACCTGATTATTGCGACAATCCACTTGTGGCTGATAATAAACTCTAAACTGCCCTTCACGGATACCAGTACGTAACTCATTTTCAATAAATAAGCGCTCGTTCGCAGCTGCATTTAATTCTTGGCTATAGAAGTGGAAGGTATTGCGCCCTTTGGCTTTTGCTTCATACATCGCAAGGTCAGCATGTTTAAGTAATTGATCTTCTTCTTGACTATCAAATGGCGCCATAGTGATACCAATACTGGCACTAATGATCACTTCATTATTACCTAATTTGATAGGCTCATTGAGAGTGCGTTGAATCGTATTTGCGACTTCCATGGCGTGTGTTTGATGCTCAATACCACTTAATAATACCGCGAATTCATCGCCGCCTAAACGCGCAATCGTATCTTCTGTACGCAGACGCTTTTTCAGGCGATTAGCAACTTCTACTAGCAACTGATCACCCGCATCATGACCTAGCGTATCGTTGATACGTTTAAATTCGTCTAAGTCAAAATAGAATAAGGCAAATGCATAATGACCACGCTCGGCAAGTGCCATTGACTTGCGCAGCTGCATTCTGAAGAAAGTACGGTTAGCAAGTCCAGTTAAAGTATCAAAGTAAGCCAGTTGTTCCATTTTACGTTGGCTTTCTTTCACAAACGAAATATCTTGCGCAGATGCCACATAACTGGTGATCTCACCACCATCTTCACGAATTGGTGAAATACTTAGCGAAACCCAAACAGATTGGCGTTCATTAGCTTGTAATAAGGTATCCCCTCGCCAGTAATTACGGCTACGTAAGTCAATATCAATATCATCAACTAAAATAGCCATTTCTTGAGAGATGATATTTAACAGCGGCGAACCAATGAAATGACGCTCTTCGAAACCGGTCATTTCAACCATTTTCGGATTCACGTATTTGATCTCAAAATCTTGGTTGGTGATCACTACACCGGTGCCCGAGAAAGCCACAGCTTTAGATAAGCGGTTAGCTGCCTTTTCAGCTATTTCTTTTTCGCTAATGCGCTGGTTGAGCCCATCAATTAATTTACGAATTTCAATAGCCATGTCTCTGAACGAGCCATTTAAGGTACCAATTTCATCTTTATTGGCTTTTGGAAACTCTGTTTGTAATTGCCCTTTGCCAAAACTCACCACCGCGTTAACTAATGAGTGAATACGACGCAGTACTAATTGGTAAAGTGCTTGATGCAATAACAAGGCAACTAAAATAGCGTACAAGATAAACAAGCCAAAGAATTTTACTTTTAGCTCTTCTAGTGCTGAAAGTGCCGACGAACGCTTTTTATAAATACCAATATACCAATTTAGGTTCTCAACTTTACGAATATTGATAATGTGAGTTTCGCCATCTTGGACAAATGAATTTGCAGACTCAGGTAATTTTAAGCGAATCGTTTCAGACACTAGCTTTTGCAGATCGGGATTAACAAAATCTTCTGTCAGTAATTTTTTACCTTCTCGTCCATATTGCTCTAAAGTTGTCCTATCTAAATCAGGGTGAGCTAATAACTGACCTTTTGCATCGAAAACAAATAGATGTTGCTCACGATCACCAATAGGCAGTTGTGCCAATAAAGTTTCAAGAGCAATATCGCTACCTGTTACACCAAAAAATTCGTTATCAAGGTAGATTGGCACAAGTACACTAACGACCCATTTATGCCAAATAGTGTCGTAATACACTTTTGACCATACCGCTTCTCGGCTTGGATTAGTTGCAGCTTGGGCATAATTGAAGGCTTCGTCTTTGGTGAAGTCAAAGTCGCCAGGTACATTTAGCGCCCAGTTTGGTGGCGCTATACGAATAAAGTTGTCTTTCGTAACTAAGTAAAAATTAAAGAAATCTTGAATTAAAGTAGGTGAAACGATTTTCCACAATGATTCAGAATCGTTTATAAGCTGCTTATAAAATTCAGAATATTTATCTTGAGGGATAAACGCTGCAGATAAACCATTTTCTGAAGTACTGCGGATACTGCCATCAACGGAAAATTTAATATCGGCGCTTCGTTTGCTTTGTAAGTGAGACTCATTGTGAAGCAGTTGGCTGCTTACAACATTATTAGCCTGCTCAGCGATATTTATTTTAGTTTTAATCAGGCGGTTAAATTGACGACTCAAGCGTTCACTCGAGTGTTTTAAAAGTTCATGCTCTTCAAAAACAAGCTGTTTTTCTTCAGATTTAAGCATCAAAGCCGCAGCACATATACCTGCAATCAAACAAATCGCAGAGATCAGCAGCGACAATTTCATACTTAATGAATTCACACCAAAACGTGATGGCGGTCGTCGATACACCACAGGACTACCTTATTAATAAT
>NZ_JAKEVN010000220.1:0-2616 GCF_022398505.1 Pseudoalteromonas sp. Isolate3
ATATCATACCAATCCGCAATAATACTTAACCATTTTGAGGTATTATAGCTGTCGCTACCTGCGTTAAAAATTTCTGATTTAGAACTACTAAATAACAAATTTTTTTGAAATCAACGAGGTTTTATTGCCTAAAAATAGACCAATTAATTAAGCGAATGGTATTACTGTTTGGTACCCATATCTTTGGTGACACCATCAATGGCGATATTCTTAATACCATCATTGTCGAATTTAATAACAATACTGATGTTATTGCGAGAAAAAAAGTAATCTCGGTTATCCAGGCTAATAACATAATCGCCTTTTACTGTATCGCTAAATTTGCGCTTTTCTAGTTTTAGGGTGTGATCGGCAATTTGCCAAGTGAATCCCTCAATAAAGCCATTATTAAACTCCTGCACCCATACTTGTTCCTCGTCTTTGCTAAGTGTAATTGCCACTGAATATGACTCTGGCAGAGACATGTCATAGCTTTTATCACCAATCGAGAATTTTTCAGCATCTTGTTGCCACGCAAAGCCAAAATTAAAGGCCTTTTCTACACCCGTTGGGTATTTTAAAGTACCTTCACCAGGAAAGTTAAAGTCAGCAAATACTGAAGTGGTGAATAAACTCGCACTAAATAAAGTTACCAAACTAAAAAATTTCATTAGGTTATTCTTTTTTTATACTAATATATGCACAGATTAGAGCAGAATATTCGCCTTAGCAATATGCTGTGATACACTTTGTGCATCATCAACTGGTTAGACCTTTGCCGTGAACCTCTATTTTCGACTAATACTACTGTTTTTTAAAATTAAACGTAATCGTGATTATCAACAACTGTTAGACACAATTGATATTGAATTCAAAGCGTTACCAACGGATTGCGATATTAATTTCCATCTGACTAATTCTCGTTATTTAGCGATGATGGATCTTGCCCGTACCTGGATGACTGAGCGAGTAGGTTTATTAAAGCACATTATGAAACGCCGTTGGTTTCCAATCGTTAACGCAACTGCAATTACCTATATTCGCGATATTAAACCAATGCAAAGGTACACGGTTAGTACACGTTTGGTTGGCTGGGATCATAAATACTTTTATATTGAGCAAAAGTTTCACTCTGATCGTGGCCTGCACGCGATTGCTTATGTGCGCGGTGTTTTTAAACGCAAAAAAGGCGTTGTAAGTGTCGAAGAGATGCTTGAGGTTGCTGGTTTTAATGGTGTAGCACCTATTCTGCCTGCAGAAGTAATGCACTGGAAAGAAATGTTAGAACAAAAGAAACTCACAAATAAGTGATGCCAAAGGTCAGTAAAAAAATGCCAGCTAAGCTGGCATTTTATGGCTTTAAACACAGTTTACTCTGCTGCGCAAACTGCTTCACTAACAAACGTTAAGTCGTTTACGTGTGCTGGGCCATCCATTACGAATGTCGCTTCAGCGGTGTTTTGATCTAAGGTGTAGATTTTTGCATTTTCGCCGCTTTCTCTACCTGAGATATAAATTGTCCCGTTATCAGCAATTGCAAGGCCTGATGCCCAGTTTATACCGTGCTCACCGATTAGTGTTAACTCTAGGCTACCTTCATCTAGAGTATATAGCGCCTTTCCTGTTAACACGTAAAGTACGTTGTAGTCACTTGAGTATGCGATGTCGCCGTCTGCAAATGTGTCACCTTCATACGAAAGCTTACCTAATACTGTTTTCTCACCTGTAGTTAGATCAAAGTCATACAAATACGTTTTGCTTGTCGCACGTAAAAACAGGCCATCTGCAGTTACCGTTGAGCGGTAAATAGGGAATGATGTCGCATCTACAACTTCAGCTTGTGTGTTAGTGGCTAAATTTAGGCTATAGATTTTTGATGCTTTGCTATTCTTATCAAGTTGCTCCATGAAATACAGCATACCGTCTTTGTTGGCAATATTTGATGCTGTATTGTTAAGGCCTGCAACAACAGTTACAGCGCTTGATTCTGGGTTGAAGTGGTATACATAGCCTTCAGTCTCAGAGCCAAAGTTATTAATACCATATAAACCTGTTGCAACAGCACATGGTTCAGCAACTTCAGTGACTACTACGTTATCGATGAATGCACCTACTGAATCAGATGTACCAGTACCTGCAAAGCTTAATACCGAGCTTGTGCTATCAGCTTCAACGATGAAGCTATATTTTGTCCAGCCTTTACTTGAGCTATTAACAACAGCTAAAGAGCTACCATTCCAAAAAACTTCAGCTTTATTTGTTGTTTCATTACCTTCCTTACGGGCAGAATAGTAAAAGGTTAACTCGTACTGTTTGCCTGGTTGTGTAGTAATATTTTGAGAAATACTGTAATTGGCTGTTGAGTCAAGCTCTAGATATTGGTTACCTTCTTGTGCAGTCACGATCCCTAGTTTATTTGTTTGAATTTCGAATTTAGCATGAGTACTTCTTGTCCAGCCAGGAATCTCGTTAAATAACTGCCATTGACCATTGTGATCGGTCACTGTATCTGTGTTTTCGAATGATCCGTTTTCTACTAAATTTGTGCCAGCCATTGCAATACCCGATACAATAGTTAGAGGTAAAACAGCCAGTTTAGTAACAAAGTTTTTCATGAATTTCTCCATTATTTTTTAA
>NZ_JAKEVN010000221.1:0-2591 GCF_022398505.1 Pseudoalteromonas sp. Isolate3
TGAAGCGGCAGCAACTAAGATAAAGGAGTATTTATTTGAATTGAAGAATGCATCATCATCTTCAGTGTGTGCCAGCAGATATTCTGCTGATTCAATTAGTCCTCTAGAGGAAGTAAATACAAAATGCATTTCCAAAATTCTGATGCCTCGTTGCTTTATAACGCCCCGCACTGCAATGGCTTGTTATGTTTCAACTCGTTGAGTTTTGCTTTTGGCAAACTCTAAGGTCTTTATTAGTAACATAAAGCCTGAGGCCATTAATAAGCCACCTACAAAGAAATAAAATAATACAGGATTTTCATTAAGTTTAACGCTAAATCCAAATGCTGAAAATTGCATTTCGAAAATACTGAACAGGCTATAAATAAAMACTATAACGGATAAAATAAAAAGTAGTTTATTTCCAAATCTATAACTCATAAGTCAACTTTTCCCTTTGAAACATGACATGTCTATAGCGAGCGAATCGCGCGTTTTTCTAACACAGTGTCGCTCGCTTTTCTGAATGACTCATTTGTAACAAACTTCTTAACTAATTGCCATTAAGACTAAAATGCAGTAGTTCTAGCTTTTGTCTCAGGACAAAAAAGAGCGATTGGGTCGCTTTCCTGACTATGCAAGCAATATACTTTGACGAAATAGAAAAGCAATTTTGAATGGCCGAAGTTCGCTCTTTTGAGTAATTCGCCTAAACACGTCTTGGGGCGTGCGACGTGAAGTCGTATGAAGCGCTGTTCACCGCTTAATGAGTGAACCATCTGTATCACCAGATGATCCTAGGAGCCTGAATAAAGTAGCGGCTCTGACAATGTAACGAAGGTTGGTATGCGCCAATCGGGATCTTAATCGTGAGAGGACGATCCTCCTGATAACCACAAATCGGGTGAGTGCTAGGCAGTCAGTATGATGAACATAAGTGAATCCGCGTAAGGTGCGTTATACGATGAAACAGCGGAAGTGGTTAATACGCTGTAGCCAAAAGGCACGAGAGTCGGAAAGAGATTGCCCCATGCTCTTTCGTGATCACTGAACTCTCCGCACTATAGCGGGCATCTAACCTGACATTGCGCAACATACGGAACACGGTAAGCCTGTATCACTCCCTTTGGGAAAGCTTATATAGCCGATAGTGATGCAGGTAGAGGATGTTGGAGAAAGCAAAGGCTGGATTGTAATGATGCAGATACAGACGTCTGTCTGGCACGAAAGTGAGCTGACTTCCGACTGGTCTTCCGTTGCAAGAGAATTTGAAGAACTTTATTCAAGGAGAAACGCAAATGATGATTTCAAAAGAGATTAGTGCCTCCCCTGACAGTGCTCAATGGCAATCCATAAATTGGAAAACTGTTGAGTCGCACGTTTTAAAGCTTCAGATGCGTATTGCAAAAGCAACAAGAGAAGGTAAACACAGCAAAGCGAAAGCGTTGCAGTGGATACTGACTCACTCGCATTCGGCAAAACTTCTTGCTGTTAAGCGAGTATCACAAAACAAAGGCAGTAAAACGCCCGGAATAGACGGCGTCATCTGGAATACGGATACGCGCCGCATGAAAGCAGTCAATCAATTGAGCAGAAAGGCTTATCAAGCCAAACCGCTCAAGCGTATCTACATCCCTAAGAAAAACGGCAAGCTCAGACCTTTGGGTATCCCGTGCATGGTCGATAGAGCGCTACAAGCGCTTCACCTTCTTGCACTAGAGCCTGTGTCAGAAACACTTGCTGACCCAAATAGCTACGGATTTCGGCGCAATAGAAGCACTGCTGATGCTATTGCTCAGTGTTTTCTCTGTTTGAGTAAAAAGCAATCCGCGCAATGGGTTCTTGAGGGAGATATCAAAGCCTGTTTCGACAAGATTGGGCATCAATGGCTTATGAATAATATAGCTGTAGATAAACGAATGTTGGAACAATGGTTAAAGTCTGGTTTTATGGACAAAGGGCTGTTCTATCGCACTGACGAGGGAACACCACAAGGCGGGATCATATCTCCAACCTTGATGCTGATGACTCTTGCAGGTCTTGAGCAACGCATTAAGTCCACCGCACTTAAAAATGGGGCGAGAGCCAACTTTATAGGATACGCCGATGATTTCGTAGTCACATGCACTTCAAAGGACGTGCTGGAGAACGATATCAAACCGTTGATTGCTGACTTCTTAGCACATAGAGGCTTAACGCTCTCCGAAGAGAAAACGCACATTACCCACATTAGCCGTGGTTTTGACTTCCTAGGCTTTAACCATAGGAAGTACAAAGGAAAACTGCTCATTAAACCGAGCAAATCTAACACGTTAATATTTCTGAGTAACTTGCGCGAACTCATTAAAAAGCACGCAACTACCCCCGTTAACGATCTAATCAAGTTGATAAATCCGAAACTCAGGGGTTGGTCGAATTACTATCGCCATTGCGTTGCCAAACAAGTATTCGGATATGTGAGCCACAAACTATTTCTAGCGTTATGGCATTGGGCTAAAAGGCGTCATCCAACAAAATCAAAAACTTGGATCGCCATGAAGTACTTTATCAACCGTCGAGGCCAATGGCAATTTCACGGTTGGCAGAAGAGCATGAACATGAACATGAACATG
>NZ_JAKEVN010000222.1:0-2513 GCF_022398505.1 Pseudoalteromonas sp. Isolate3
CTGGTACAGACACCGATGCTGGAAAAACCCATGTAACCAGTTTGTTGTTAAACTTACTGGCGCAACATAAACAGCGTGCCGTTGGTTTTAAACCTATTGCTGCAGGTGCAGAAGAAGCATTTGGTCAGCTAGTTAACGATGATGCTTTAACTTTAATGGAAAGCTCATCGATTGGGGTTAAATATAACATTGTTAACCCCTTTACTTATGAGCCACCCATTGCACCGCATATTGCCGCTGCTCAAGTAGGCGATAGACTCACATTTGACAAGCTCGATGCTGCTTATGCGAATGTAAAAGCACTCAATACTGATTATATTCTTACAGAAGGTGCTGGTGGCTGGTGTTTGCCTATCAACGAAACTGATTTGCTCTGTGATTGGGTTAAATCACAAGACCTTCATGTTATTTTAGTGGTTGGCTTGAAGCTAGGCTGCCTAAATCATGCTTTATTAACTGCTAGTCACTTTAAAGCACTTGGTGTCAATTGTGTGGGTTGGATTGCAAATCATGTAGATCCTAATATGCGTGAGCAAGACGCAAATTTAGAAACCTTAAAATCAACATTACCTTTCCCGCTTTTAGCGATTAGTCCTTATACAGACAGCACTCCTAAGTTAAAAATTTACAAAACCTTACTTGAAATTTTATCTATCAACCCATAATAATTGAGTTGTTACTTTTGACATACTCTGTCACAATTGGTTGCAATTAGTTCCTTGCGACCAATTGCATACGTCTTAAACTAAGTTGGAAGTAAGCCCAGATAATTTTATTAACTAACGATTTTTAACCATGTCGTTAGTTAATACAATTGGTATGTTTATTCTGAGGTTTTTATGAAGCGTGTATTTTTGTTTCTACTGACTAACTTAGCGGTAATGCTAGTGTTAGGTATTGTGTTGTCTATTGTGATGAGCGTGCTGGGTATTAGCCATCGCAGTCTAGGCGGCATTTTAGTTATTTCAACCGTATTTGGTTTTGGTGGCTCGTTTATTTCGTTATTTATGTCGAAATGGATGGCAAAAAAATCAACCGGTGCACATGTTATTGAACAGCCACGCTCTGAAACAGAACAATGGTTAGTTTCGACGGTAGCGGCGCAAGCAAAAAAAGCAGGTATCGCGATGCCAGAAGTGGCTATTTACGATAGCCCTGAAATGAACGCATTTGCGACTGGCCCAAGCAAGAACAACTCACTGGTGGCTGTGAGCACCGGTTTATTACACAACATGAACCAAGATCAAGCTGAGGCTGTATTGGCTCATGAGGTATCACACATTGCAAATGGCGACATGGTAACGCTTACTCTTATTCAAGGTGTAGTGAATACCTTTGTTATCTTTATGGCGAAAGTATTAGCAGGTATTGTTGATAACTTCTTAAATAGTGATGAAGAAGAGGGCGGTAGTAGCTGGACTTACTTCTTGTTCGATATGATTTTCCAAATGCTATTTGGTGTTCTAGCAAGTGTGATTGTTGCTTACTATAGCCGTAAACGCGAGTTCTCTGCGGATGCCGGTGCAGCAAGACTTGTAGGTGCAGACAAAATGCGTAGTGCCCTTGAGCGCTTAAAACAAAACCACCCATCACAACTAGAAGGTTCAATGATGGCGTTTGGTATTGCAAGCGGTAAAGGTGTTGCCGAGTTATTCTCATCGCACCCACCACTTGATGAGCGTATTAACGCATTACGTTAATTGTAAAGACGAAAAAGCCAGCTTGATGCTGGCTTTTTTTATTGTTGGTTTTTCTCGCGCTCGAGTTGTTGTGGTAATAAAACCTCAACAATTTCACGGGCCGGTAAGGTATACCTTACACCATCGAACATCACTGAAGTGTGTTCATCAATACTAGTGATCCCTGTTAAAGTCCAGCCTTCGCCGCGTTCTTTACAGTAGACTGTGGTGGTAGGTTGGATTACTTTAAATTCTTCACTCATCGAACTTAATCTAATTGCTTGAAATTGCATTTATAGTAAGACAATAATGCCAGCTCATAAAGTAAAAAGAAGAAATTAACGTGTCAAACCACGATGACTTAGCCTTTGACTTACGTCCCATTCGTCATAAAGATTGTCAAGCGATTTGGGGTATTTTAAAAGATCCCCATGTTCAATCGTTTAATGATTACAGTAGTGACATAACGAAAGGTGACGTATATGACTTTATTCAAGGCGACATAGAACGTTTTTATAATCAACAAGGCATTCGTTTAGTTATTGTTTTAAGAAGTAGTGGGCAAGTTATTGGCAGTGTTGGCCTATTTAACATAATTAACGAGCAAGGTATGTTGGGATTTGAATTGTCATCGCAATTCTTTGGCAAGGGGATAATGCAAAAGGTATTAGAAATGCTATTTGACAAACTGACTACCTTTGTAGCGACTCCGCTTAACAGTGTGGTGGCTTTAGTTAATCCAAATAATAGTGCAAGTATTAAGCTGTTAAAAAAATGCGGCTTTCAAAATCATGAAGCTCACTGGATAAAGTATATTAACTAATTACTATAATG
>NZ_JAKEVN010000223.1:0-2455 GCF_022398505.1 Pseudoalteromonas sp. Isolate3
ATATTAATTTATATGGCTATCATTTACCGCTTGATATTCACCCCGACATTGGTAATAACGCACAATTGGCAAAGTTACTCGATATTGAGTTCACAGGCGGGCTTGAATCAGGTCCAAATAGTGTGCCAGTAAAGGGACGTTTAAAAACACCATTAAGCGGTGAAGAGTTTTCCGACAAAATTACTCAAGTACTTAACCGTGCACCATTAACTAGCTTGGTTAGAGAACAGAAAATCGAAACCATCGCTTGGTGTACAGGAGGTGGACAAGGGTATATTGATTTAGCGGCTGCTCAAGGTATTGATGCTTATCTTACTGGTGAAGCCTCTGAGCAGACTATTCATAGTTCACGCGAGCAAGGTATCGATTTTTTTGCAGCAGGGCACCATGCGACTGAGCGGTATGGCATTAAAGCCTTAGGCGAGCTTTTAGCTGAGCAGCATGGTTTTGATGTAACGTTTATCGATATAGACAATCCAGTCTGATTAAGTCTATAGCGCCTCTGGATCAATCCAGCGGCGCACACTCACCCATGCACTGCCAATTTTCTCATGAGCAACTCTGGTCACTGCAACAAGTACATCGTCATCAGGTATAAACTGCTTATATGTTGGATACTGACTAAAATCTTGAAAGTCGGTTGCCGCTGGGATCACGTCAACACCTTGTGCATTAAATAAGTCTTTCGCTCGCGGCATGTGGCTCGCTGAGGTGACAAGCGCTGTTTTTCTATCGACTAAATAAATGGCAAGTCGCTTCGCTTCTTCTGCGGTATCCATAGCGAGGGGGTTTTGTTTAATTCTCGTTGCAGAAATACCTAACGCTTTTGCTGTTTCAAACATGAGTTGACTATTGGTGGTATTAGCAAAACCGCCCCCTGATACATAGAGGGTGGCATTTGGATAATGGTGAGCAAGCTTAACACCTTCAAGTAAGCGAGCAAGCGCACAATCGCCTAACTGGTGGTTTGCTTGAAGGCGCGAGTTGGGCATTATTGAGCAGCCAAGTACCACAATATTATCAAGTTTAGGATGTTTTGCTTGGTTAAATTGCCATGCAGGGTTATTGCTTGAAGCTATCAATGATTGGCCAATAAATGGCGTGCTTATCAGCATTAAAGTTAAAATGCTAACAAAGCCAAAATAGAGTACTTTGCGTTTATGTGTAATGTCTAAAAATACCATTACTAAAGTAAGCAGCCCGAGCAACGGCAGGGGCATTAATAATGAGCCAATGATCTTTTTAATTTCAAACATATATCAATGCTATTGTCTGTGACAGATAATGCTATGTTAGTTATTTTGCCTTGCTTTAGCGACCGTTATTTTGCTTACAAGTATTTAAAAAGTGGCGATAAACAGGGTTATCTTTCATATTTTTTTTCATCGCTAAATACATAGGGCGTGTAAGACCTAATGCACCTAACGGAATAGACTTAATAAGCCCTTGGCTTTCATAAGGGGTGACTAGCCAATCTGGTAATGCTGCAACTCCCATACCTGCGCTCACTAATTGGAAAATCAATAAGCCTTGGTCAACAGTTTTAAGGGTGCCATCAAATCGTGCATTTTGAATGAAATGTTTAAAGATATCTTGGCGCTCACGCGGAATAGGGTAAGAAATAATTGTTTCGTTCTTTAAATCAAGGGCCGTGACATAGGCTTTTTTTGCCAATTCATGATCCGGTGCAACGATTAGTTTTAATTTAAAATCAAACAGGTGAGCATATTCAAGCTGATCGGGTTCACGAATATCAGAAGTCAGCACTAGATCTAATTCATCATTAATTAAATCTGGGATAGCGTCGTAACTAAAGCCGCGCTCGTAATCAATTTTAATATCAGGCCAAAAGTTATTAAATTCTTTTATGGTTGGTAGCAACCAATGAAAGCAGGCATGACACTCAACACTTAAACGTAAATTTGATATTGGCTGATTCAGGCTTTCCTTTAAACGACATTTCGTTGCTTCAACTCGAGGTAATACCTCGTTAGCAAGTTCCAGAAGTAACATACCTTGTGGTGTGAAGCGCACAGGCTGTGTCTTACGTTCAAACAGTTGGCAATCTAACTTATTCTCAAGATCTTTAATTTGATGCGATAAAGCCGATTGAGTTAGAAATAACTCACGCGCTGTATTGACCAAAGAGCCTGTTTCTTTAAGGGTCGCTATGGTTTTTAAGTGTTTTATATCAATCATCTTTAAAAAATCTCATGAAAAATGTGAGTCTGACTCAGATTACGAACATACTACGCCTTAGAATTCTTTTTTTCAACGTCTAGACGTCTAAAATTGGCGATTAATTTAACCGCTTTTTTACAATACGCCTTCCTATAAATAATTGACAGCGTTGTCATGTAATTGTTTGTATTTTAGTTATGAAATTATATGAATTTACCTCAAGTTGAAACTTGCTATTTTAATAGTGTTATAGCTTGCGAGAACTAACTTGATA
>NZ_JAKEVN010000224.1:0-2382 GCF_022398505.1 Pseudoalteromonas sp. Isolate3
ATTAGATTTTACAAGCGCCGCCTGCACAACCGTCATCTTCTACCTCTGGTGTTAACTCATCTTGAGAGTCTGATGCACCATCACGTGTATTGTGATAATACAGAGTTTTAACACCGAGTTTGTACGCAGTCAGTAGGTCTTTTAATAGCACCTTCATAGGTACTTTACCGCCTTCATACTTAGATGGATCATAGTTGGTGTTTGCAGAGATCGTTTGGTCAACGAATTTTTGCATAATACCAACAAGCTGTAGGTAACCATCGTTTGAAGGAATATCCCACAGTAGCTCGTAGTTATCTTTCAGATTTTCATAATCTGGAACTACTTGCTTTAAGATACCATCTTTACTTGCTTTAACGCTGATATGACCTCGTGGTGGCTCAATACCATTTGTTGCGTTAGAGATTTGCGATGATGTCTCTGAAGGCATAAGTGCAGATAACGTAGAGTTACGCATACCATGCTCTTTAATGCTTTCGCGTAATGAATCCCAATCTAAGTGAAGAGGTTCATCACAGAACTGATCTAGGTCACGCTTATAAGTATCTGTTGGCATAATGCCTTGAGAATACGTTGTCTCGTTAAACTTAGGACACGCACCACGTTCTTTCGCTAACTCATTTGATGCTTTCATTAGATAATATTGAATAGCTTCAAATGTTTTGTGAGTTAGGGCATTTGCGCTGCCATCTGAGTAACGCTTACCGTTCTTCGCTAAGTAGTATGCGTAGTTAATAACACCAATACCTAGCGTACGACGACCCATCGTTGCGTTTTTAGCCGCAGGAACAGGGTAGTCTTGGAAATCAAGTAAGTTATCAAGAGCACGTACAGCAAGCTCTGCAAGCTCTTCTAATTCATCAAGTGACTCAATTGCACCTAAGTTAAACGCTGAAAGCGTACAAAGGGCAATTTCACCTTCTTCGTCCATTACATTGCTAAGAGGCTTAGTTGGTAATGCAATTTCTAAACATAGGTTAGATTGACGAATTGGCGCAACAGTCGAGATAAACGGGCTGTGCGTATTACAGTGGTCAACGTTTTGTAAGTAAATTCGACCTGTGCTCGCACGCTCTTGTGCAAACATTGAGAATAACTCAATCGCTTTAATACGTTTTTTACGAATTGACTCGTCTTGCTCGTACTTGATGTATAGCTCATCAAACTTCGCTTGATCTTCAAAGAACGCATCGTATAGACCCGGAACATCTGATGGGCTAAATAATGTGATGTAATCATCTTTGATTAAACGGCTATACATTAATTTGTTGAACTGCACACCGTAGTCAAGGTGACGTACACGGTTATCATCAACACCACGGTTGTTCTTTAGAACTAATAAATTTTCAACTTCCAAATGCCAAAGTGGGTAGAACAGCGTAGCTGCGCCGCCACGAACACCACCTTGTGAACAGCTCTTAACAGCAGTTTGGAAGTGCTTATAAAATGGAATACAACCTGTGTGGTACGCTTCGCCATTACGAATAGGGCTACCAAGCGCACGAATGCGACCCGCATTAATACCAATACCAGCACGTTGCGAAACATATTTAACGATCGCAGATGATGTCGCATTAATAGAGTCTAGGCTATCACCACATTCAATTAGTACACATGAGCTGAACTGACGTGTAGGCGTACGAACACCTGCCATAATTGGCGTAGGTAACGAAATTTTGAAGGTAGACACTGCATCATAAAAACGCTTGATGTAATCAATACGCGTCTCTTTTGGATAATCAGAGAATAAGCTTGCAGCAACTAAGATATATAAAAACTGTGCACTTTCGTAAATTTCACCAGTAACACGGTTTTGAACTAAATACTTACCTTCAAGTTGCTTTACAGCAGCGTAGCTGAAGTTTAAGTCACGGTTGTGATCGATGTAAGCATCTAACTCGTCAATTTCTTGCTCGGTATAATCAACCAAAAGGTGTTGATCATAACGTTTGTCTTCAACTAATTTCGTGATGTGATCATATAAGCGTGGCGGCTCAAATTGACCGTACGCTTTTTTACGTAAATGGAATACAGCTAAGCGAGCAGCTAGGTATTGGTAATCAGGCGTATCTTTAGAGATCTGATCAGCTGCAGCTTTGATGATTGTTTCATGAATGTCATCGGTACGAATGCCGTCATAAAATTGAATATGAGATTTTAATTCAACTTGTGAGACAGACACATTCTCTAGACCTTCTGCGGCCCAAGCGATCACGCGATGGATCTTATCTAGATCAAGTGACTCTTTACGGCCGTCACGTTTGCTTACAGATAGCTGTTGGTTCATAGTTTTGCCTGTATTCCTTGGGAAATTATCGTTGTAAAGACAAAGGTATTCTTTATGTAATTATTATTATTCAATACCAGGGTGAACTAATTGAA
>NZ_JAKEVN010000225.1:0-2346 GCF_022398505.1 Pseudoalteromonas sp. Isolate3
AAATTTATCTGATCAACATTTTTAACATCAGGTATCATTAAGACAAATTCATCACCTCCTACCCTAGCCAAAGTATCACCTACACGAACCTTATTTCTAATGCGAGCGCTCAATTGACGAATAACCTCATCACCAACTGAATGCCCTAGATTATCGTTTACTAAATGAAAATGATCTAAATCAAAAAGAAGGATAGCAACTCGTTCTTTGTGTCTTGAACTAATACTAATACTTTGCGATAGCCTATCAAGTAAAAGCCTCCTGTTTGGTAAGCCTGTTAATAAGTCATGGGATGTTGTATACGCTAATTCTTGTTCATATTTTTTTTGTTCAGTGATGTCAGTTTGAATTCCAATATAGTGAGTTATTATTCCTGACTCATCAGGTACAGGAGATAGGAATAAGCTATTCCAAAGAGCACTTCCATCCTTTCGAAAGTTTCTTAATACAACCCTTAACTCTCGTTTTTCCTTTATGGCAAACCGAATTTGTTCACAAGCTAACTCATCACGTTCTTTTCCTTGTAAAAATCTACAATTATTTCCCATGACTTCAACTTTGTTGTATCCCGTTATATTTTCAAACCCACGGTTTACATAACATATAGGCATATCCGGCTGAGTGATGTCTGTTATAACTATGCCATTTGAACTAGCATCAACAGCTCTTTTAAATAACCTGAGCTGTTTTTCTGTGTGTAAGCTTTGTGTTATATTTTTAGCTATACCTATTACACCTGTGACTTTACTATTTATCCAAGTAGGTATAATTACAACTTGCAACTCATACTGCTGACCAACTTTATTAATAATACTTGTTTCAAAGCTTGTAGCTTCTCCTTTCAATGCATTTTCAAAAAATAGTGATACTTCTGAAAGCTTCTCACTTAAAATAATTTGACTAAAATGCATATTTACTAAATCTAATAAAGGCCACCCTAATAAGTTGCAACCCGGTTCATTTACACTTTTGAAATAGCCTTGCTCATCAAGAACATAAACGGGATCGGGATTGAATTGATAGAGAGACTTAAAGCGCTGCTCACTTTGAATTAATAATTCTTTTTGTTGTGAACGTTTAATTGCGTTAGCCGCAAGGCGGCAGCAATTTTTTAACAACTTTAGTTCTTCTGAATCAGGATCTCTACTTTCGTTGCAAAAAAATACAAAAGTACCCAGTACATCTTTTTCTCCAATAATGATAGGCATTGACCAAATAGCGTATAGTTTTTCATTTAACAATAAATCTTTATGGTAAGACCATAAAGGATCTATTTTTATATTTTCACAAATGACAACTTCACTTTGAGAAGTAGCAACCCCCGCAGACTTCATGAATGGCATGTCAGTTAAAGATGAGTAATGTTGTTTACTCATTGATGGAGCGGCACCTACTTGGAGTTTACTGTTCATTTTTATCATCGCACAGGCTTTAATGCACGGACTATGTTCTTCAGCCATTAAACAAATTTTATGCAATACTTCGTGAAGTGGCTTTTCAAGAGCTATCAACTTTAAAACCTCTTGCTGAGCGCTTTGGTAGCGCTCTACACTTACGAGTTCTGTAATATTTCTAGCAACCGCATACAATGTGTTTGTGCTTTGAATATATTTGGCTGACCACATTAAATGTATTTTATGACCTTGCTTATGGATATAAGTATTTCGAAAATACTGTGTTGCCTCACCATCAAATAACTTTTTAGTTTCATCGATTGTTATACTCTTATCATCAGGATGCACAAAATCAATAAAGGGCTTGTTCCTTAACTCATAGGGTTCATAACCGAGTATATTTAGACTAGATTTACTAACCTCTAAAAACTTCCCGTTATTATCTACAACGCATAAAATATCAGCAGAGTTCTCCATAAATTGAACGTGCTGTGTTTGCAATCTTTTCTGTAATGCAAGGCTTGACAGTAACTTTTCATTTCTCCTACTAAGCCTTTGTTTTTGTTTTTTAATTTGCATCTGGTATTGCTGTGAAAGCAGCAAAAGTACGCATACAAGCCAACCTGCAATAAAAGTAATGCTGGAGGATAAAATTAGGTG
Organism: Pseudoalteromonas sp. Isolate3; assembly: GCF_022398505.1. Lineage (NCBI taxonomy): Bacteria > Pseudomonadati > Pseudomonadota > Gammaproteobacteria > Alteromonadales > Pseudoalteromonadaceae > Pseudoalteromonas > Pseudoalteromonas sp. Isolate3. The sequence continues at coordinate 2,055 of NZ_JAKEVN010000225.1, forward strand.
ACTACCCTCATGTTCTGGACCTTGATAAACTCTCAGTTGCCAACTTACCTCATTTAATGAAGTCAATTGATGTTGACTCACTAGATAATAATTAACTTTTGAGTCACGTTGATTAATCATCACGGCAGGTCTATCTTCGTAGGCTAATTCTAAAAAATAACCTTGAGGAGTAATTAAAGGAATGATCGACTCCATTACTGATTTAATATCAATAACTGTGATTATGCCTAGCAATTCTGACTTTTCACTATGAGCTAATGGAGCCACAATGAATGTATGGTCTATTTGATTG
>NZ_JAKEVN010000226.1:0-2310 GCF_022398505.1 Pseudoalteromonas sp. Isolate3
GAACAAAGCACTGCCGCCTATCTTAATTTTTTATAGCCTTACCGCATTATTCAGACATTAAAAAAGCGAAGACCTTGTGAGCCTTCGCTTTTTAAACGCTTTATTTTTAAGCTAATTTATCTGAAGCAACTTTATAGTTTGGATCTTCAATTACATTAACTTCAACTAAGTCACGTGCTTTATGTAATAACTGAATACAGTCTGGGCTTAAGTGACGCAAGTGTAATTGTTTGCCTGCTTTAGCGTATTTATCAGCAAGACTATCAATTGCTTCAATTGCACTGTGATCAGCTACACGGCTGTGTTTGAATTCAATGATCACATCATCAGGGTCATTTTTAACATCAAATAACTCGGCAAAGTTCTTAACCGAGCCAAAGAATAATGGACCATGAAGCTCATACACTTTAGAGCCTTGTTCATCGATGTAGTTACTCGTGTAAATGTGTTTCGCATGCTGCCAGGCAAATACTAAAGCCGATACAATGACACCCACACATACTGCAATTGCAAGGTCTGTTACTACGGTTACACCTGATACAAGTACAATCACAAAGGCATCAGACTTAGGCACACGCTTCATCATTTTGAAGCTTGCCCACTCGAAAGTACCTAAAACAACCATAAACATAACACCAACAAGCGCAGCAAGTGGGATCATTTCAATTAAACTGGCCGCAAATATAATAAATGCTAGCAGTATTAGCGCCGCACTGATGCCTGATAAACGAGAGCGACCACCCGAGTTAATATTGATCATTGATTGACCAATCATGGCACAACCACCCATCGCTCCGAAGAAACCACAAGTAATATTTGCTGCACCTTGACCAATACACTCTTTATTACTGTGGCCACGAGTTTCTGTGATTTCATCAATCAAAGTTAATGTTAATAATGACTCAATTAAACCAATTGCCGCTAAAACTAACGCATAAGGGAAAATAATTTTAAATGTTTCTAAGTTGAACGGCACCATTGGGATATGGAACTCAGGTAAACCTCCGGCAATAGTAGCTTGCTCGTTGCCAGTCATCCCTTTTAAGAAATCAAGAACTGTACGTGCTTCTAAATCAAAGCCAATCACAATCGCGGTCACGGTTACAATCGCAGCTAACGATGAAGGAACTGCAGTGGTTAACTTAGGCAAGAAGTGAATGATAGCCATAGTTAACGCTACTAAACCAAGCATAATATATAGTGCTTGCCCTTCCATCCACTGTTGACCACCCATACCATCGGGTACTTTAAATTGACCTAGTTGGGCTAAGAAAATCACAATAGCAAGGCCGTTTACAAAGCCCAGCATTACTGGATGCGGGACCATTCGAATAAACTTTCCAAGCTTAAAAATACCCGCGAGCACTTGCAGTATTCCCATCAATAAGACGGTTGCAAATAAATACTCTACGCCATGATCTAATACTAAACTTACCATTACAACGGCTAGTGCACCGGTAGCACCAGAAATCATACCTGGACGACCACCAAAAATAGCCGTAATTAAGCCAACAATAAATGCGGCATATAAACCAACTAATGGTTCTACATTAGCAACAAAAGCAAACGCAACCGCTTCTGGTACTAACGCCAACGCAACTGTCAGGCCTGATAGAATATCGTTTTTAGCAGAGCTTGGCGCTTTGCTGAGTAGGTTAAACATTAAGATCCTCTTTATAGTGAATGCATTTCGGCAAGGCGCAGAATTCTAGCAAAATCTGCAAAAGTTAACAATTATTAACAACAAAACGGCTAGTGCCTAAAAGCACTAACCGTTTTCGAAAAAATAAAACGTAGTAGAAAAAGACTAAAGAGGTAGAGACGTACTACGCTTAACACAAGTCATTGTTACGTTCGAGTGAACCTCTTGTACAAATTCAAGGTTTAATAAGTTATCACGTACGAACTGCTCGTAACCCTCTATGCCTTTCGAAATAATTCGAAGCATAAAATCCATAGTACCTGCCATGCTGTAGCACTCAGTTACTTCATCATAGCTCATAATTAAACGCTCAAATTCAGCTAGATTTGTTCTACCGTGGTTAGATAAACGAACATGGGCGTAAACCAACATATCAAAGCCAAGCTTTTTCTCGTCAAGCAAAGCAACTTTACCTTTGATATAGCCATCTTGCTCAAGCTTAGCAATACGACGCCAACATGGAGATTGAGATAAACCAACTTTATCGGCAATTTCTGCCGTAGATAAGCTAGCATCCTGCTGTAATAATGCCAAAATTTGGCGATCTACTTGGTTCAGAGACATTTTATTTCTTTTTCTGTAAAAATACTGGTTAAATTATATAACTG
>NZ_JAKEVN010000227.1:0-2199 GCF_022398505.1 Pseudoalteromonas sp. Isolate3
GCATTAAATATGGTGTCATTGCTTATTATTTTAAATATTACGTAGGTAATGAGCTTTTAACTGGCCAATACTTTATAGCTTTATTAATCGTCTCAATTTTCGGCGCGTTAAGTACAGGAAAATTAGCTGAGATTCTGGGTAAACGTACTTTGTTTATCGCTTCATTATTACTAAGTGCCTTCTTTACCATTTGTTTCTTTTGGCTGCCAAATGATAACCTCAGCCTGATCTTTGTTATGGGTTGTCTGTCTGAATTCTTCGCAGCCATGATGCCTACCCTGTTTTTTACAATGCTTGGGGATAGTGCAGACTATTCTGAGTGGAAAAATAAGCGCCGTGCCACTGGCCTCATATACTCAGCAGGAACTTTCGTGCAAAAAACGGGGGGTGGATTTGCCGGAGCCTTAGTGCTTGTTGTACTTGCAAGTTATGGCTATGACGGAATGGACGAAACCACCATTGCACACTCACTCGATGGCATGATACTACTAATGAGTTGGCTACCAGCAGCGTTTGCTCTAATAGCCGCAGCACTGATGGCCTTTTATCCATTAACATCTGAAATGACAGAAAAAATAACAGAAGACTTGGCAATTAGGCGTGCAAGTCTGTAAATTAAACAGTTAAGGTTTATATCAAACAGTAATTATGGCAACTATTTATCAGGTATCAGAGCTCGCTGGCGTTTCTTTATCAACCGTATCTCGGGTGTTAAATGAAAATGACTACGTCAGCAAAAAAACCAAACAAAAAGTCCTCGATGCGATGGAGCAGCTTGGTTACAAACCAAATTCAATAGCTCGCTCTCTCGCTTCAAATTGCACTAATAGTGTGGGTATTTTAGTGTCTGAATTAGATGGCGCGTTTTTTGGTGAGATGATGTCTGCTATCGAAGCTCAATTAAGAGCTGCCGGAAAACATGTCATTATTACGCCGGGACACAGTGAAGAAGACAAAGAAAAGAATGGCTTAGAATTTTTAATTTCACGTAATTGCGATGCAATCATTGCTCATGTTGAAGCTGTTAGTGATGAGTATCTAGTAAAATTAAACAAAGGTAAAACCCCTATTTATTTGATCAGCCGCTATGTAGATAAAATGAAAGAAAACTGCATTAGTCTGGATAACGTGATGGGCGGATATTTAGCAACTAAGCACTTACTTGCTCAAGGCCATAAAGATATAACATACATTGCGGGCCCGTTATTTAAACCCGATGCATTTGATCGACTAGAAGGTCACAAAAAAGCACTTAAAGAATACGGTATTACTTTTAATGAGCAAACTCTATTTGTCGGTGACTTTAAAGAAACCGGTGGGTATAACGGCTTAAAGCATTTCTTTAACAACAACATAAAATTTACTGCTGTTGTTTGTGCAAATGATGAAATGGCATCTGGTGTAATGAAATATGCTCGAGAGCATCAGCTTGATCTACCAAAAGACTTAGCTATCGTCGGATTCGATAATGTTCATTTTACAAATTACTTGTACCCAACTTTGACAACCATTGATAACCCGGTAGAGAAAATGGGGATCATGGCCGCCAACTTGGTGTTAAAACAAGTATATAAACAAAGTCTCTCGAATATAGAGCATATTTTCACACCTGAATTACTGATACGCGACTCAACAACACATTTAACTTGAGAGCTTGAAAAAGGCGAAACTAACCGCTTATTTAAATATAACGAATAATATCGATGTATAGATGGAGTAACAGGTGTTTATCGGTGAAGTAGCAAGAAAAACGAATTTATCTGTTAAAGCTATTCGGTTTTACGAAGAAAAAGAGCTTATTGTCCCCCCAAAACGCCAAGGAAAATACCGTGTTTACACCAATGAGCACATTGAAGTATTGAGGTTAATCGCAGAAGCAAAACTGTTGGGGGTTACACTAGCTGAGCTAAAAGGGTTTATAAAATATGAAAACGGGGAAGCAAACTGGGCTGAGATAAGCGAGTTTTTAGTACACTTAAAGGCCCGTTTGCAAGCTCAAATTGAGCAAACAGAACAGAAAATAGCCAAAATCGATTCATGTGTTGGGATTATTAACGCTAAATAATTAGTTGACTCTCCCCTTTAGTGGAGGGTTTATAGTATCTCATGTAGACCTAGAACAAGCAGTACAATCTAAATTAACATTTTCAATAAACTAATCTTTTTTTTGATAACTTAAATTCTAATTAAGGAATAATA
>NZ_JAKEVN010000228.1:0-2134 GCF_022398505.1 Pseudoalteromonas sp. Isolate3
ATAAATAACTTATCAAAAACAAAAAAAATCACACCACTAACAAGAAGCAATATGCTACTAAAAAAAATACTCAACCTTATGTTTTTTATATGGTACTTATTTTTTATATTTATCAATTTTAAATAGCCTTTATTAACCTGTAAGGTGTGAAATATTTATGATATGGTTAGACTTTGTACAACTAATGCTCGCAGTATAAAGTCAATTAGGCTCTCAACCTTTACAAATCTTTAATGTTTAATGTTTACATAGGCCTAATGAGAGTTAACTTTATAATTTAGACACATTACAATTAGCAGTTAATAGCATTTTGTGCAACCGAAATTATACCCGATTTTTGCTAGAATTCAAAGGTTGGATATTCAGGAACTTGAAACTGAACTCTGCTAATAATCAAATAGTTACGATAATGAAAACATGATTAGAACAGAGTTAACATGCAGATTAACCAAGTTTCACGTCAATTATAACCAATTAATCATGCTTATCGATTGTTTATTTACTCAAAGCGGCGTTTAAAGATTTATCTTGTATGCAGGTTGAAACCGAGCGGATTTCTTTACCTCGCAATTACACGATTGAAGATACTTTACTACCTGCGAATGCTAGGTAAACAAAACAGTATTTTTGCTGAGAGAGAACTTTTACTCAAGCTCTATTTTATACTTTTGCCTAGTAAGGTAGCAGCTCTTCAAACTCGCAGTTAAGCGCATTTACCAGCTTGTATAAGGTTTTGAGTCTAAAGTATCCCTATAATTAGTCTTTATATATCAATTAACTAATAGTATTAAAAAATGTGGGAAATGAGGCAACATTCATGGTGTTTTGTGAGCTTATGAATCGCCAAAAACAACAGAACTAAACACCATCTTTCTTTGCAGATTCGGTCATGGGCGGCAGTAAACCTCTATCACGTAAGGAGTCTTCTAACGCCTTGAGCGCTTTTCTAAGTAAGGGGTTTTGATTTAGGGCAGACTTGCCGCAACCAATACCTTTAGCGACTTCTATGCGATTAAGCTGGCCTCTGAACGTGATTTGCTTAAAGTCATCTTCGGTCTGGGTTGATTTCCATACTTCGAATGCTTCGAGGTTTTATTGCGCCTTTTGTTGACCGCTTGCCATCTTAGTTAGCCACCTTGCTAAGAGTAGACTTTAAGAAATACAGTTTAAATTCTGGAGACAGCCAACAAGCAAAGTCGATCATAAGCTCTTGGGATAGTTGTAAATTTTCACCTTCAAGCTTCACTGTTTTTAGGCAGGCCTCGTCAATTGCTTTACGTATTGGTAATGAGTAGCTTTCAGCTCCCGCATTTTCAATAAATACTTTGAATGCTGAACTATTGAATTTAGGGTTCATTTCCCTTTCTAATAAGGCGATATAGCACAGAGTATCTTTTTTACTTAACCATACACCGATAGAATCAGAAAGATCTCTTCCTATAGCTTGAGATAACTTATTGTGATCATAAGAATATGTGGATTCGAGTAATTCACTAAAAGCTACAACTGAAGGGTTCTGCAATAGAATTTTGATGATCTGAGTGTCGTTTAACATACCGCTATTCCATATTATCAATTAGCTTTTTAAGCTCTGTTATAAAGCCTCGCGGAAAGATCTCTGCGTTGTACTCCATATCCTTCACTTGGCCTGCTTGAGTGGTTTGCCAATTATTGCTTTCCATACATTCATCTGAGATAGCATAGGCAAGGGCTTTCTTTTCAGACTCCGTTAAGATGCCAGATAGCGAAGGTAGCACTTCAACGCTCGGCTCTGCACTTGTACTAAACTGACGAACAGGACGTTTATCAATGGTAATGTTCGCATGTTGCTTGAGCAGGTTAGCGACCATCGTTTGGATAATTTCTAATACTGGTTCTAAAACACTTTTGTCCAGAAGTGAGTTACAACTAGTATGATACTTTAATACTCAATTGTAGCTCAATTCACACATGGTACTGGCAATTAGTACTAGTGATAACCTTTATTTTTGTTCATGTTTAATCTAAAACGGTACGAAAAGGGTTAAGTTAATTTGCTGTTTAATATGAGACTTTATTCCTCTCCTACTAAGGAGTCTAACTGCAAACCACCTTAGGCGTTTTATTAAACAACAAAAAATACTCTATAATGTAT
>NZ_JAKEVN010000229.1:0-2093 GCF_022398505.1 Pseudoalteromonas sp. Isolate3
GTTTATAAGCCCATGTTTAATAAAATAATTAATCTATAGTAGTAAGTCTCCGATTACTCTACCACCAATAAGATTGTTCGACTATTTGATAAAAGCCCGTTAAGTCACGTTCGTTCATTTTCAGGCGGTTAGCAAGCATTTTTCGACCCTCTCGATCTAAAAAGCTAGAAATCATAAGTGCTTCGCGGTTGGTTTTAGCTTTTTCAAAGTAGCTTAACTTATCAGTGACATAATGCTTATCTAAGCCCTTGTCTTCTTCCAATACAGCTTTGACTTGGCGGGTAACATGTAACTTCATTAAATTGCTTTCCTTAGCATTTAGCGGATAAAAAAGTGTTATTAAAACAACACCATTGTTTGAATCTCTGATTATAGCCGATTTTTTTAACTCGGAACCTGAGAGGTTAAATAATTTTTAATTTTATTTGTTATGTTACTTCATGAAATTTAATTTAATCGCTAAGGCAATAACTCTAAATGCGTGGGGTTACCTTAAACATAGTATTCTTTTCCAGAAGAGCGATTTTTCTTCTTAAGTCAGATACCCCCAGAGTTTTAGCTAGTTTCAGTTCCTTTTTTATAAATAACAGGCTTTGCTGAGCAGAGCTGAGTCTATTAAGGGCTGTCTTGTACTCAATTTGGGTTTGTTCCAATTTATTCTTTACCTCACTTAAGTCGTTTTTAAGGTTTTTAAATTCACTATAATGCTGGTGTGTAGCTTTACTATTTTTTATACCTCGTGTAAATCCGTATTTTTTTGCCACTTTTTCGTAAAACTCCGTTTGTAATTCGCTAAGTCTGCCTCGAGCTCCACCAATAATAGCTCGGCTATTTAACTTTGATTCTATTTTGGGTACCATTAAATAGTGACCGTGCGCGCCCGATTCATCGTAATGTATTGATAAACAAAGGATATTTTTGTAATCTCCTCCATGTAATTTAACTAGCCAGTGTGCAGCATCAGTGAAATATGCTATTTGCTGTTTTTTTGTCAATTTATTCATATGATCTGGAGAGCCTGTGATAATAGCTTCATGAGCTAGTACAGCATTCTTACGCACTTTTATACCCTCTAAAGCACTCTCAAACCGACTCATACAGGCTTCAATAGTGTTTAACCCTTTTGCTTGGATATTATAATGAGATAGCTCAGTGTTTACGTTTGGAGGGTTTACCAGTCGCAAATTATGAGCAAGGGCAGCACGTAACTGTCTTTGCAAATTAATTTTTTTTATCCTGAAGATAGCTTTATTGTTGCTTGTATCAATCATTGCCTAATCCTTAGCCATTTTTTTAAATGTGGATGCATCTTCAAAGTTGTCTATAGACAACTTTGAACACAATTGTAAATTGTGCACCCACTCCACATTTTGGCAAGAGTAACGCTACGCAACTCAGCCAAAATGTCGCTCCGCGGTGGGTTAACATTTTTCTGGGCAAACACCCATTGAGTCTAATAGCCCCTCATGCTCGTCTTTTATAGTAGTTTCGCTTTCATCTGTTAGTGTGTTTTCTTTAGTTGATGGGCTGACTCTTTTAGAAAATTTAATTTTCTTTTTATGAGCATTTGCCTTGAAAGCTATTATATCTTTCGAAGATTGGGGGCGAATAGAACCCCATATGGACTCTTCTTCCCAGAAGATAGCTTTTGCCTTTTCTAAGGACACAGGCAAGACTTTCAAACTTGCATCGCCTGTTATAGCCCCTGTATTTTCGTCGAAGATAAACTCCTTAGATTCCATAACTGTTAAGTCTACGCTTAACGTGCGGTTCTCCTTTTCTAGGGTTACAGTAAGACTAATGGTGTCATCAATTTTAACCGAAAATACATTATCTAGGTTTTCAACAATTGAGATGAATTCAATTTCAATATATACGTTACTCATAAACTCTATTCCTTGTTTTGATTATTACTATCGTAACGTATTTGGGGCAACTCGACGCCAATCGGTAAAAATAAATATTGCTAATTTTTATCTAATTTGTTCATGGTTGATTGTAGGCGTTAATAAATAATTTCCTAATAGATAATAATTAATTTAAGGGTAAAAATAACGAGTCGTGCCCTTTATGTTAAGATATTAACTTGCCAT
>NZ_JAKEVN010000023.1:0-42609 GCF_022398505.1 Pseudoalteromonas sp. Isolate3
TCGAGATGAGTTCTCACTAGACTTTTAAAGTCTCTGAAGGGCCGTTGAAGACTACAACGTTGATAGGCAGGATGTGGAAGTGGTGCGAGCCATTAAGCTAACCTGTACTAATTACCCGTGAGGCTTAACCATACAACGCCAAACGCGTTTTRTGACAGCGTAACAGACAGAAGTTAAGAAACTAAAGTAGACATTTACTTGATATCAGAATTCCRRATTTTAGTTGATTGCTAAGGCGATTAACGACCCAAATTTGCTTGGTGACAATAGCGTTTTGGACCCACCTGACCCCATGCCGAACTCAGTAGTGAAACGAAACAGCGCCGATGATAGTGTGGCATTTGCCATGTGAAAGTAGGACATTGCCAGGCTCCAAATTAAAGAAAGCCCGATTCGAAAGAGTCGGGCTTTTTTGCGTCTGGAGCTGTCAGCTTTCAGCCGTCAGCTGAAATGTGGGGGTGTTTTACAGAGTCTCCCTCAGCAACAAAACCCTGTAGGAGGCACGTCAGTGCCGTATCTAGACCTTAACCAACACATTCATGGCTAAAGCCATTCCTACAACGACACTCTTCCTAGAACCTAGAACCTAGAAGCTAGAACCTAGAAGCTAGAACCTAGAAGCTAGAACCTAGAAGCTAGAACCTAGAAGCTAGAACTTAGAGCCTTTATGACTTACTCTTTCTAACTCGCAAATCGTGTTTTGTTCAGCTTACTCCCCTTGTCTTTGTTCAGCCTTGGCTAATTGAATGTATTTGGTTTCTACTAGCTGTGAGAGTGGAACAAGTTCGAAGCCTTGCTGTTGTAGTTTTGGGAGTGCTTGCTGTAGAAATGCAACGGTTTCTGGGTAGGGGTGTGCAATAGCGATTGCATAGTTGAAGTGCTCAGCTTTGGTCTTTAGTTCTTCAAGTTGATGTTGTAGCTGGCTTTGGGTGATATTGTTATCAAGGAATACATGACGAGATACGTTTGCGACACCATAAAGGTTGGCAACATTTTGCGCTTCACTTTGGCTAGTTGTTCGACTATCTAAGAAGTACAAACCACGCTTTTTTAGGACTTCCATGGTCCATTTCATAGGCTCAGTAAGCTGTGTTAGCTCAGACCCCATATGATTATTGACACCTTTTACTTGTGGCAATGAGGCTAACGCATGGCCGAGAGTAGTTTGTAACTCGGACTTAGTCATGGTATCTGTTAGGGCTCCTGGACCAAGCGCTTTGCTTTTATCAAGCGCTTGCATTGGAACATGTAAAAGCAATTCTTTATGAGTTTTACTGGCACGCTCTGCAAAAATTTGCGAATAGGGGGTATGGGGCAAGATTGAGAATGTCACTTGCCCTGGTAATTTTAATATTTCAAGATCGCGCTGATGATTACCTATATCATCGATTACTATGGCTATTTGCTTTGCTTGGCAGAATAGCGGTAGGCAACATACGGCGAGTAATAAGCCTGTTCGTAGATTCACTTTTTGTAATTATTATATCCATTGTGAGCATTTACTTACTGCATAATAACTAGCTGCTTTGCTGTAAGTTGCTTTTTGTCTTGTCTATCTAGAAGTGAGCTAAAAAGCGCCAATTCTTGAATGTTTTTTATTATAACGTCTTGGTCAATTTCTGAAAGCATTGTTTGATTAATACTCACATCTGGGGGAATCCCTTTACCATCGATTGATTGACCTGCAGGTGTATAATAGCGTGCTGTGGTCAGTTTTAATGCCGTATTACCGTTACCTAATGGAATAAGCGACTGCACAGAGCCTTTACCAAATGAGGTTTCGCCAATTAGCACTGCTCGTTGATTATCTCTTAATGCTGCTGCGAGTATTTCAGCCGCAGATGCTGAGTTCTCGTTAATAAGTAGGGCGATAGGGGCACCATTGAGTATGTCACCCTTATGCGCTTGATACTTTTGATTGGCTTCGTTGAAGCGACCTCTGGTTGAAACAATAGTGCCGTTATCTAAAAACAGATCAGCGACTTCAATGGCCCCTTGTAATGTACCACCAGGGTTGTCACGTAAATCAATTATTAGCCCAGAAAGTGGAAAGCTATTGGTGACTTGCATTTTTGCAAGTTCTCTAGCAACATCGTGCAATGTGTGATTGTTAAATGCATTGATACTGATTAGTGCAACGCCTGTATCTGCTAAATAGCCACTAACGCTCTGCAAATTAATTTGTTGGCGTTTAATCGAGAAGTTGAGCTCAGCTTCTGTCTCCCTTTTAACTGCTACATCGACAGCGCTTTGCCCGCTTTCACGAATTAATTTCGCTACTTCTTCAATGCTTTTATCTATAATTGGCTGTTGATTTATACCAATAACTTCATCATTTACTTGTAAACCAGCAACTGCTGCAGGTGATTTATCAATGATGTTGACTATAAATACTCGACCATCTTCTACTTTGACTTCGATACCTAGTCCTGTGTATCGACCATTAGTGCTACTGAAGATGGCATCGAGCTCATTCTCATCCAGATACTTTGAATAAGGGTCAAGGCGTTCGAACAATTCTTCGACTTGTAAATTATCTGGCTGGTTAACAAATGAATTTTGTAGTTTAAGATCATCTACATAATACGTATGAATATTAAAAAGGATTTCGTTTAATTCATGATGCTGAAGAGACTGTAACGAGGGCTTAGAATGAGCCTGAAACGATTGCAGCATCAGGCAGAGAAAGGTTATAAGCATCACTAAAGACAGCTGAGTGAAAAACTTAGCTGGGGAAAAGTGTGCTTTGCAAGAATGTTTAGTTTTTAGCATCAGCTGCTCCTCATAGAGTGCAGCTATTTAATCAATTAAATGCGTCTGCACCATTTTACAGGATTTACTGCGCGTCCTTTGTGGCGTATTTCGAAGTATAGACCAGGATCCGGTTGTCCGCCGCTTTGACCTACTAAAGCAATTGTCTCCCCTTCTCTAACAAGGTCGCCAACATCGCGAAGTAGAGTTTGTGCGTGGCCATACAAGCTCATGAAACCATCGCCATGATCAATAGCGATAACCCAACCAAAGCCATTTAGCCAGTCAGCGTAAACAACTTGGCCGTTCTGTACGCTTTTTACATTACTGCCTTCTTTAGCGCTGATAAGTACGCCTTTCCAATCTATGTTGCCGTGCTTACGTTGCCCAAAGCGATGGCGTAATGACCCTTTAGTTGGCCAGTCAAGTTTGCCTTTACTACTTTGTAAGCCTAGTAGTTCTACTTTTTGGTTTCGTTCTTGTTCTAGCTCTTCTATTGCGGTTATTAGGGTTTGCTCGTTTTCTTTTAAATAATCAATTGAGCTCTTTGTTTCTTTTAATGCTGATTGTAGTTTATTGAGGTTAGTTTTACGTTCTTGCTGTGCATTGACTAAGGCTTGCTGACGTCTTTTTTGTTCGTCATATAAAGCAACTAGGCGTTGTTTAGTTTTTTCAAGTTCAGCTTGGTTGTCTGCAATTTCTTGCTGCAGTGCTTTGAGCTCTTCAATTTGTTCGATGCGTGCTTTATTTAAGTAATTATAATAACTTAGTGTACGTTCAATTTTGGCAGTGTCTTGCTGGTTAAGCAGCATTTTTGAGTAGTCATGGCTACCAGCCATGTAAGCACTTTTTAACTGTGCAGCTAATAAGGTTTGTCGCTGTGCTTGTTGGGCTTTCAGCTTTTGTGCCTTTGCTTGCTGTTCACGCTGTTGTTGCTCGTTTTCTTTAACCGATTGGGCTGCAAGATTTAATGCTTTTGCATTTTTAGCAATGTCGAGTTCATGGGCGCGGAGATCTTTGCGCATTTGGGCAATTGACTTGCGTTGACCTTTAAGTTCAGCCTCTGTTTTTTGTAAAGCTGATTGAATATCTGATAGGTCTTTTTTGGTTTGATCTTCATTAGCAACAACCGAAGTTGCTACTAATGAAGTCAGTATTAAACCAATTTTAAGGAAGTGGTTAATACATTTACTCATAGCTTATTTCAGCGTCATGATTGGTTTACCAGTCATTTCACTTGGCTGCTCTAAGCCGAGTAGGTGGAGCATGGTTGGTGCCACGTCACTTAATGTCTTACCATCATGCGGTGTTGCATCACGGCCAACATAGATAAATGGCACAGGCTCACTTGTATGTGCAGTATGTGCTTGCCCCGTTGCTGGGTTAGCCATTTGTTCAGCATTGCCATGATCGGCTGTGATCAGAGCTTCACCGCCATGTTCTTCAAGTGCTGCAACCACACGACCAATACAGTGATCAACTGCTTCACAAGCTTTAACTGCAGCTTCAAATACACCTGAGTGACCTACCATGTCTCCGTTAGGGTAGTTACAGATGATAGCATCGTATTTACCGCTAGCGATTGCTTCAACAAGTTTATCGGTCAGCATTTCAGAGTTCATTTCTGGTTGCAGATCATAGGTTGCTATTTGAGGTGATGGGATCAGTTCGCGAGTCTCACCAACAAACTCATCTTCACGGCCACCGCTGAAGAAGAAGGTAACGTGTGCGTATTTTTCTGTTTCAGAAATACGTAGCTGTGTTTTACCTTGTTTCTCTAACCATTCGCCCAATACGTTTGTTAAGGGTTCCGGTGCAAATGCAATCGGCGCTTTGATGTCTGCTGCATACTCAGTCATCATTACAAAAGCGCTTAACTTAGGTGATTTTTTCTTATCAAAACCACTGAAGTCAGCATCAACAAAGGCACGAGTCATTTCTCGTGCTCGGTCAGCTCTGAAGTTAGCAAAAATAACTGTATCACCGTCATTAATTTCAGCAGCTGATTGGCCCTCTGGCACAACAGTTGTTGCAGCAACAAATTCATCGTTTTCGTCACGTGCATAAGCGGCTTCAAGTGCGGTAACGCCATCTGTATAGCTGTATTCAGCAATGCCACTAACCATAACGTCATAAGCAAGTTCGACACGGTTCCAACGGTTATCACGATCCATTGCATAGTAACGACCAACAAGCGTAGCTAAACGGCCGCAGCCAACTTCTGTAAATACTGCTTCGATTCGTTCAATTGATGCTTTTGCACTGCGTGGCGGCGTGTCACGGCCGTCTAAGAAACCGTGAAAGTAAACTTCTTTTGCACCGCGCTTGGCTGCAAGTTCAATCGTTGCGACAATGTGATCTTCATGACTATGAACACCACCTGGGCTTAAAAGACCCATAATATGAACGGCTTTGCCAGCCTTTACAGCTTTGTCAATATTATCAACAAGTGCTGGGTTGCTATCGAACTCACCATCATCAATCGCTTTAGTAATGCGAGTGAAATCTTGGTAAACAATACGGCCAGCACCTAAATTTACGTGGCCTACTTCAGAGTTACCCATTTGTCCTGCAGGTAAACCAACATCAAGTCCCGAACCTGAAATTAATGTATGTGGGCGGGTTGCCCAAAGGTTATCGAGTACTGGGGTATTAGCAGCAAGAATAGCGTTACTTTCTGTGTCTTCACGGTATCCCCAACCGTCTAAGATCATTAATACCAATGGTTTTTTATGCTCTGTCATTATAGCTCCTGAAGATTGGCACTTATATATCACTAGCATACCGTGTTTTATGGTTTTGATCAGCTATCAATATGTCATATTAAAATATTTCACGCCCTAGCATTTTCAATTCAAGCACGTATACTTGCGTGGCAAATTTTAATTAACCCATGGCTATGCGCTGTGGCACCTAAATTTCTTAGTGGAAAACGCATGGATCAATATATTGAATTTATCTCAAATCATCCGGTTTTGAGCATTATCTGGTTGGCATTAGTCGCAATGCTGATCAGCAGTTGGTTTAAAAGTAAATTTTCGGCTATTCGTCAAATCAATCCACAGCAACTTACTTTGCTAATTAACCGTGATGATGGTCAAGTCGTTGATATACGTTCACAAAAAGAGTTTAACTCTGGCCGTATTGCAGGCGCAACTCACTTAAATCCAGAAAAAGCAAAGCAATCTGATTTTTCAAGCCTTGAAAAGTTTAAGACTAAACCCATTATACTAGTATGTACCACGGGCATGACTGCCTCAGGTATCGGAACTGCAATGCATAAAGCAGGTTTTGAGCGTGTTTATGTATTAGCGGGCGGTATGGGCGCTTGGCAATCAGCTAGCTTACCAACAACGACCGGTCGTTAAACAAAGCAGCTAACAGCCCGATAGAGGAATTATTATGAGTAAAGTTGTTCTTTACACCAAAGCATACTGTCCATTCTGCCAACGCGCTTTGGCGTTATTAGAGAGCAAAGGTGTAAACTACACGAATATCGATATTGGTGTTCACCCTGAGCGTCGTGATGAAATGATCGACAAAGCTAATGGTGGTTACACGGTTCCGCAAATTTTCATTAATGATGAACATATCGGCGGTTGTGACGACATGATGGCAATTGAAGCGCAAGGCCTTTTAGACGCAAAGCTTAACGCTTAATAAATTTTAAATATAAAAACGAATACAAGTTAGGAATTACAATGAACGAAGAAAATCAAAACGCAGCAGCAGAACAACAAGCAGGCGCTCAATTCTCAATTCAACGCATTTATACTAAAGATGTTTCTTTTGAGACACCTAATTCACCTGCTATTTTCCAAAAAGAGTGGACCCCTGAAGTTAAGCTAGACTTAGATACTCGTTCTAACAAATTAGAAGAAGGCGTGTTTGAAGTTGTTCTTGCTTTAACTGTGACGGCTTCAATCGGTGAAGAAACAGCATTCCTTTGTGAAATCCAACAAGCGGGTATTTTCACTATCGGTGAAGTTGAAGAAGTTCAGCTTGCGCACATGTTAGGTGCTTTCTGCCCGAACGTACTTTTCCCTTACGCTCGTGAAGCAGTATCAAACCTAGTTAACCGTGGTACTTTCCCACAATTAAACTTAGCGCCAGTTAACTTTGACGCACTATTTGCTCAATACATGCAACAACGTGCTGCTCAAGACCAACAGGCAACTGCAGACGCATAAGCTATGAGTACAGCACAATCAGCTGTTACAGTATTAGGGGCGGGGTCTTATGGCACCGCCCTTGCTATTTGCTTTGCCAGAAATGGTCACCCAGTTACCTTGTGGGGCCGCAATAGCGATGACGTTGCTACGCTTGCAGCTGAGCGGAAGAATCAACGTTATGTTCCTGATGTTAGCTTTCCTGAAACGCTTCAACTAGAAGCTAATTTAGAAACGGCAGTTAAAGCAAGCAAGATCATTCTTGTTGTTGTGCCAAGTCATGCGTTTGCAGGCACGCTTCAAAAAATTAAACCTTGGTTGTCAGAAGGTGCCGAAGTTGCATGGGCTACTAAAGGTTTAGAACCTAATACTGGCCGTTTATTGCAAGAAGTAGCAGTGCAAGAGCTTGGGGATGATATCCCATTGGCTGTGCTTTCTGGGCCTACTTTTGCTAAAGAAATGGCAATGGGCTTACCAACGGCTATTTCGGTATCGTCGACTTCTAAAGATTTTGCAAAGCAGCTGGCAGACCTTTTACACTGTGGACGTTCATTTAGGGTGTATAACAATGATGATTTCATTGGTATACAACTTGGCGGCGCGGTTAAAAATGTGATTGCAATTGGCGCAGGTATGTCTGACGGCTTTGGTTTTGGTGCTAATGCACGAACAGCCTTGATCACTCGTGGTTTAGCTGAGCTTTGTCGTTTAGGTTGTGCATTAGGTGCTCGTTCAGATACCTTTATGGGGATGGCTGGCCTTGGTGACTTAATCTTAACCTGTACAGATAACCAATCTCGTAACCGTCGTTTTGGTCTTGCGCTTGGTAAAGGTGAAGGGGTTGAAGCTGCGATTGAATCAATAGGTCAGGTCGTAGAAGGCTATAGAAATACCAAGGAAGTGTACCTACTTGCTGAGCGTACAGGCATAGAAATGCCAATTACGGAGCAAATTTACAAAGTGCTTTATGAAAATAAAGATGTAAAAGAAGCTGCGATGGCGTTGCTTGGCCGTGAGCAAAAATCCGAATAAACAATCTTAAAAATTCAGATTGTGCACTGTAAAATAAAAAACGCGATTCATGAATCGCGTTTTTTATTTGCAATTTTAACTGCTAGCTAGATTGCTGGTTCTCTAACGTGTCATTAATAAATTCGCTGACTTGCTCGGCTTTTAATGGTTTACAGTAATAATAACCTTGCTGGAAATGACAACCCATAATATGCAGCATATAGGCCTGCTCCTCAGTTTCCACTCCTTCAGCAACCACATTTATATCCAAATATTTAGCTAGTCGCACTATGGTGGCAGTGATATTGCGATCTTGTTCATTCTTATCGATGTCTTTTACGAATGACTTGTCGATTTTGAGCGTATCTATTGGAAAACGCTTTAGGTAACTTAGCGATGAATGGCCAGTGCCAAAGTCATCAAGCGCGATATGTACACCAATTGATTTAATCCGTTTCATTTGCTGTTCTGCAAACTCAGGGTTATCCATCATGGCGCTTTCAGTGATTTCAAGTTCTAAGCAATGTGCAGGCACGTCAAATTTAGCCAAGTTGTCGATTAGCGTTTCGATAAGGCTGCTTTGTTGAAAGTGTAAGGCTGAAATATTAATAGCTACATTACCAAATGAAATGCTTTGCTTTCGCCACTGAGCCAGCTGATTAAGAAGTTGCTCCATCAGTAATTGGGTGAGCGGAATAATTGCCCCATTTTGTTCTGCGAGAGGAATAAACTCATCAGGAATAATGATGCTGCCATCCTCTTGTGGCCAACGAACTAAAGCCTCAAAACCGTACAATTGGTTGTGCTGAGCATCAAACTTAGGTTGAAAGTAAAGCTCAAACTCATTGTTGGTAATCGCTCTAAATAAAGCGCTTTCTTTGGTTAATTCGGTTGGGTCGAGCGTGTGGCGGTCTTTATCAAAAAACTGATAAGTATTACGGCCCATTTTCTTAGCATGATTTAGGGCACTATTTGCGCTGCGCATTAAGTTTTCACAGTTGTATGCATTGTCTGGGTAGATAGCAAGGCCACAACACGCTGTTAGCGAGGTTTCAAAACCATCTAACATAAAAGGGGTCTTAAATTGTTGTAGTACGATGTCTGCGGTCTTTTTGGCGAAGAACACCGTTTTGCCAGAGTATAGGTAGGGCGGCACCAGTACCGCGAATTCATCAGCACCAATTCTTGCAATAGTAAAGCCTGAATTTAGGGAGTCGGTTAAACGACAGGCGACTTCTTTTAACAGAACATCGCCAATCGTGTGGCCTAGTGAGTCATTAATTTTTTTGAAATTGTCTATGTCGATAAAGATGATCAACAGGCTTGGGTAAGTGTCATTACAGGCTTTAATTGCTTTTTCAAGTGATTCTATAAAAATGGCGCGGTTTGATAAGCCTGTTATGCTGTCTTTGGTAGTGAGCTTGAGCATAGCTCGCTCGTTATTCTTACGAGCAGTCACATCAGAAAACATACCAACGTATCTTACAGAGCTTTTCGCAAAGCGTGGTGTGGTCACTTTTGTTATACACAAATCAATGGCGTAGGGTTGCCCATCTCTACGTAAATTCCAAATTTCGCCAGACCAATAACCGTCATTACTTAACTCCTGTTGTATGATTTCTTCGAGTTGCTTATCGCGACCAGCTTGCGTTAATGCTTTGAATTTTTTGCCAAGTACATCGTTTTTTTTATAACCCGATATTTCACTAAATGCGTTATTGATTTCTATGATCCGAAACTGCTCATCGCTGACCCAAATTCCATCTTTAGACTGAGAGAGTAGGGCATCCAATAGCGTCATCTTTTGATTTCTTTGATAATAGATGACCGCTCCAATAAGGATGACAATAGCTAAAAGAATCAGCAGTAAAAGGGGCGCTATGTTTGGGGCTTGCGAGATAGTGGGATTTGAAACAGCAGTAGAAGCAGCACTAGAAAAGTGCTGCATCAGCAAAATGATACTGCCTACTTGGGCGAAAAAGCGCATTAAAATCCATCTTTAGGGAACAAACTAACCTATTTAGGTTAGTCCATAAAAAATGGTCGTGCTAAACAATTAGTAAATATTTATTACGAGCGTTTTTTCAATAAGTTATTGACCGTTCACAAACCCCAGTTGACGCCAAGACTCATAAACAAATACAGCCACAGAGTTAGATAAGTTCATGCTACGGCTATCTTTTTGCATCGGAATGCGAACTCGCTGCTCTTTAGGTAATGATTGAATGAGCTCATCAGGTAGGCCGCGGGTTTCTGGACCAAACACTAAACAATCGCCTGGTTGGTATTGCGCTTGGTGGTGAAATTGGCTGCCTTTAGTGGTACACGCATAGACTTTTTTCGGCTGGCACTTTTCAAGATATGCTTCAAACGACGCATGGCGCTGTACATGGCTAAATTCATGATAATCAAGACCAGCACGTTTGACCCGTTTATCATCCCACTCAAAACCAAGTGGTTCAATTAGGTGCAGCGCATAACCCGTGTTCGCGCATAAGCGAATGATATTACCCGTGTTCGGTGGAATTTCTGGTTGGTACAACACAATATCAAGCATTTGAATCTCATTTAAAAAGGATTAGATCTGCTGCTGAGTATACACGAACTAGAATGAAAAGATGATATACTCAGTCTAGTTACTCTCTGAAGGTAAGTTGTTGTGCAGCATCGTAGTTATGAGTTTTGGGTTAGAACAGCAAGTCTAGTCACCATTGTAATGGTGAGTTTGATGATTGCGGCAAAAAGCTGGGCTTGGCTTGCATCAGGCTCAGCCTCGATGCTCGGTTCATTGACTGATTCGTTAATGGATATCACTGCATCACTGATGAGCTTTTTAGTCCTAGGTTATGCATTACGTCCTGCTGATGATGATCATCGCTTTGGTCACGGTAAAGCTGAAGCGTTAGCTGGGCTTGCACAAGCCGCTTTTATTGCCGGCTCGGGTTGTTTCTTAGCTTTTCATGCTGTTGAGCGCTTATTTAACCCTGTTATTTTAAAGCACTCTGATCTCGGTATTTGGGTTAGTATTTTTGCTATCGTTTGTACGCTTGTGGTGGTATTTGTTCAAACAAAAGTGATTAATCACACTGAGTCAATTGCGATTAAAGCAGACTCTATTCATTATAAAGGCGATTTAATCTTAAACTTGGCTGTATTACTGGCAATCGTATTAGCTAAGTACGGTGTCGCTTATGCCGATCCATTGTTTGCTATTGGTGTGGCTGTTTATTTGCTTTATAACAGCTGGGATATTGCTCGTGAAAGTGCTGACCACTTAATGGATAAAGAGCTCCCAGACGAAGAGAAACAACAAATACTGGCCATTGTGAATAGTCATCAAGACGTGTTTGGCGCCCATGATATCCGTACTCGCCAAGGTGGTAAAATTAAGTTTATTCAGATGCATTTAGAGCTTGAAGATTCATTATCATTGATCAGGGCGCATCAAGTTGCAGATGAAGTAGAGGCCTTAATTCAAACTCATTTTGATTGTGAAATGGATATTCTCATGCACCTAGACCCGCTTTCAGTGGTTAATAAAACACGTCAAAGTGCAGCACAAAACTGATAAAAATCACTGAGTACAGCCTGCCTTATCTCGTCGCGTTCGCATAAAAGTTCGTGGCGAGCACCAGCATAGCTTTTTAGTTGTGCCTGTTTTTGTTTATGTGTAAGTGCAAACTGAGCGGCGTTATCGACTACGGTATCTTGCTCAGCACTGGCGATAAACAAAGGAATATCGACTTTTTTATCGACTAAAGAGGCGATAAAATCAAACGATGCATTGAGCCAACCATAGGTTACCCCACCTAACTGTAAATCATTTTCTGCAGCATACAGCTCTCTGAACAGTTTATAGCGAATTTCACTACTGGTTAGCTCATTGGCTGCAAAGTCGACCGGTAAGTAGTCGCTTTGGCCAAATGCATAACTGTGGCTAAGACCAATTAAAGATGCAATTTTAGCAGCCAGTTTTGCTACAGGCTTTGGTGTCCCTTTGGTATAAATATCAAACATGGGCGCTGACAAAAATGCCCCCGAAAATTGATGTTGATATCGTGACAGGTAATCATAGGCAATGGCGCTCCCCATTGAGTGTCCGAGCAGTACTTGTTTTCCTTGCCAGTGTTGCTTCACTACTGTATCTATAAACATAGCAAAGTCATCAGCATAATCAGTAAAGCGGTTTACATAGCCTTTATGTGTGTTTTCTAAATGGCGATAAGAGCGGCCTTGTCCTTGGTGATCAACACTAAAAACAGCAAAGCCATTTTGATATAGCTCCCATAGCAACTCTTTGTATTTAACCAAAGACTCTATTCGACCACTACTAATAACAACAGCGGTTTTTGCTTGGCGAGGAATAGCATAACCGTAATAAAGCTTACCATGAGCTGTACTCAGAAAGTCTTGCTGTAATTGCTCAGAAAAGAACTTATTAATATTAGGTATGTTACTGACAAGGCTTGCTTCGCTGCTATAAAACATTTACTCACTCTTAAAAGGAAGGCGGATGTTTACACAAAGTCCACCGTGTTCTTGGTTTTCAAGTGTTAGTGTACCATCATGTACTGAGATAGCATTCTTTGCAATTGCAAGACCTAAACCGGTACCACCTGTACTCCTATCGCGGGAATGCTCTTGACGAAAGAAAGGTTCACAAAGTCTTGCAAGGTTACTTTCTTCAACCCCTTTACCGTCATCACAAATAGTGATGTAGATAGCATCTGATTCAATTAAACCTATTGAAATAGAGTGCTCAGCGTATTTAATCGCATTACGTAGAACATTCTCGAGGGCGCTGGCAATTAAGGTTTCGTCACATTTGATGTCGGCTGTTAGTGCCCCATTGACAATGAGCTCTTTATTATTTTGCTTGGCTTCAAATTTAGCATCGTTTAGTACGTGATCAACAATCACTTGCAGAGATTGTTTACTTAACGCCAGTGTTTGGCTTTTAGCCTCTAAGCGAGATACTTGGAGGACATCAGCAATCATTTTATCGAGCTGATTTGCCTCTTTTTCAATGCGTTCTAAATAAGCGTTTTGTGCGTCATCGGCTTGCATTTGCGCAAGTCCTGTGGCCATTTTTAAACGCGTTAATGGTGAGCGTAGTTCATGGGAAATATCTGCGAGTAATCGCTTTTGGGCGCTAATAAGCTGCTCAAGTTGCACTGCCATGGTATTAAAGTCTCGGCCAAGTACACCTAGCTCATCTTGACGAGTAGGGGATACATCGGCACGGGCAGTTAAATCACCATGAGCCAGTTTTTTTGCGGTTTCTTTTAGACTATTAATAGGGGCAATTAAATTACGGCTAAAGAAGAAACTAAGCATTAATGAAGCAATTAAAGCAATGAGTAGTTTTAGCCAAATTGGCATCAGCCATAAGCTGACAAAAAACGGTTTTTTGCGTTTTTCATCAATCTCGTAGAGATAAAATTTACCTTCAGGTACATTCAATACTACAGGCCCATAGGCTTGATATTCATCGGTAAAAATAATTTGCGGACGCATATATTTGGTAAAGTTAAGCAAGCTCAAATCAATGTCTTTGGATACCGGTTCGCTGAGCATCTCAACACCATGCACCTCACCATTTAAGTACAATAATTTATGTTTGGATAAGCGCGGATGAGATAGTACCTCTTGAGTAGATTTACCGTGTTTAGCAACTATGCGTTCAATACTTTTAGCGGTGTACTCAAGATTTTTAAGCATCGGTCCACGCAGGTCATCATTGCCTACATTGCTCGTTAACTGGCTTAAAAACACCAATATAGTGATAGTGGCTATGACAGTAACCCAAAACCAGGCAAAGATTTTTAAAAATAAATAGTGGCGGGGATGCTTTAGCCAGCTCGGTGTTTGCATATTATTCGCCTTGTATTAGTACATAACCACTGCCACGCATGGTTTTGATCCGTTCATTACTCACGTGTTCTGCAATCTTTTTACGAATGTTACTTACATGCATATCGATTGAGCGGTCAAAAGGGGCGAGGCGTCTACCCAGGACTTGCTCACTTATTTGTTCTTTACTTATCACTTCACCTGCATGCTGTACGAGCATAGTAAGAATTTCATATTCAGTGCCTGTTAGGCTCAGTACGATGTCGTTTACCGAAGCCTCTCGCGTTGCGAAATTGATATTGATACTGTTTACACTCAATGAGCTGGCATGTTGACTCGATAAGCTATTGATATGCTCTATACGACGGGTTATTGCTTTAACGCGGGCTAGCAGCTCTCTGTGGTTAAATGGCTTAGGAATATAATCATCTGCGCCCAGTTCTAAACCAAAGATGCGATCAAAGTCTTCGCCTTTCGCGGTTAGCATGATCACTGGGGTAAGCTTATGCTGTCTTAATTGTTTTAACACCTCAAAGCCATCCATAGATGGCAACATAACATCAAGCAATATGAGCTCATAGCTATGCTTAATAGCTTGTTTTAGGCCCTCAGCACCATCATGAACACACTCTACTGTAAAACCTTGTGCTGATAAGTACTCACTGAGTAATTCACACAATCCTGTATCGTCGTCGATCATCAATAGTTTCATTTTGACACCTAGCTATTTACTTCTTTAAGGCTATTTTACTCACTAAATTGTGTAAAGGTGAATCTTTACACAACCTTTACACTGGTTTGCGTTCCTTTGCATTGAGTTAGATATAGTTATCACATTGGTCGGAAACGACAACAGAGCACAACCCAACAAAAGGTAATGATTATGACTATTTCAAAAAAGCTTTCTAAATTCGTACTTGTTTGTGGTTTAGCAGCAGCCAGTGTAGGTGCTACTTCAGCAATGGCGAAAGGTGACTTTAACCGTGGTATGAACTCACAGGCTCGTTTTTTACTTTCTGAGCGTGGCATTGATAAGTTACAACTTAGCGAAGATCAGCAAACGCAACTAAAAGCGATTTTTGCTGAGCAAAAATCGCAATTTGCAGCACTTCGAGGTGATAAAGATGCAATGAAAGCCTCTCGTGCAGCACACAAAGAGAAAATGGATGCGTTATTAGCAACGAAAGCATTTGACGAAAATGCCGCATTGGAGCTGATTAAAGCTCGCCAAGAAAAAGGCCAGCAGTTTGCAATGCTGAAAATGAAATCTGACCATGCAATTTGGCAAGTTTTGAATGCAGAGCAGCGCGAAAGTTATCAAAAAATCAAACAGCACCTTCGTAAAAAAGGTCACAAAAAGGGCCATTATGGCCTGAATAAAGGCGAGCGTTCAGAAGGTTAAAAGTAAATGTATATGAAAATGCGGCAAATGCCGCATTTTTTGTATTACACTGCAATCAGACTTTATTCTTTAAAGAATGCATCATCATTTTTAGCCAGCATCGCTTCGATGTCTTCAATCATATCTTGGCTTAGCTCATTGGCATTGTTGATAGGACTAGAAATTTTATTATTTTCAAACGACCACTCGCCTAAATCAATTAGCTGGCAGCGTTTTGAACAAAATGGGCGATGCGGACTCTGCTCCGACCATTCGACTTTTGATTTACATGTTGGGCAGTTTACAACTGTTGGCATGGAATAACTCTTAAATAAGCACTTTAGTCAGATCTTACTGAACAGTTAGCTGATAATCCAGTAACGAATTTGTTTTAAAAACTCGTTACTCGGTTTATTTCTTTCAATGAGGTAACTCCATCGGCAGCTTTTTTAAGACCAGATAAACGCAGATTATTAAAGCCTGAACGAAGCGCTACTTCAGCAATTTCTAGCGAATTACCACCACGCATAATGATTTGCGCGATTTCAGGGGTAATTTGCATTACCTCGTAAACGCCAACTCGCCCCTTATAGCCATCTGTACAACTATCACAACCATTTGGTGCAAATAACTGGACTTCACTGAGCTTATCTTTATCAAAACCTTGGCGAATCAGCTCTTCTTCAGGAAGTGTTTCTGGCGTTTTACACTTAGGGCAAAGACGTCTCGCTAGACGCTGAGCAATAATAAGGCTGATTGAGCTAGCTACGTTGTAAGCTGGTACACCCATGTTCAAAAGACGGGTGAGGGTTTCAGGTGCTGAGTTTGTATGCAGGGTAGATAATACCAAGTGACCTGTTTGTGCCGCTTTAATAGCAATTTCAGCTGTTTCAAGGTCACGGATCTCACCAACCATCACCACATCAGGATCTTGTCGTAAAAAGGCTTTTAATGCATTGGCAAAGGTCATATCTGCTTTCGGATTGATCTGTACTTGGTTAATCCCTTCAAGGTTTATCTCAACAGGATCTTCGGCTGTACTGATGTTACGTTCTGGCTGGTTGAGAATATTCAAACCTGTATACAATGATACTGTTTTACCAGAACCTGTAGGACCCGTTACTAAGATCATGCCTTGTGGTTGATCAAGTGCATCCATATACAGCTTTTTCTGCTCTGGTTCATAACCAAGAACATCGATACCCAGCATAGCACTTGATGAGTCGAGAATACGCATAACGATTTTCTCGCCCCAAAGGGTCGGTAATGTACTGACACGGAAATCGATACTTTTTCGTTCAGTAATTTTAAGCTTAATACGGCCGTCTTGAGGTTTACGTTTTTCTGCGATATCAAGTCGTGACATTACCTTGATCCGCGCCGATAAACGGCTGGCTAAGCTATTGGGTGGGCTTGCCATTTCATGCAAAATACCATCGATACGGAAACGCACACGGTAGCGGTGTTCATAAGGTTCAAAATGCAGATCCGAGGCACCTTTTTTAATCGCATCCATCAAAATTTTATTGATGTAAACAATAATAGGTGCATCGTCTTTGTCTTCATCTTTAGGTGCTAAGTTTTCTGGGCTCTCTGATTCTAAATCCCCAAGTTCTTTGAATTCGCTTTCACTTAGATGCAAGCTTCCTGCAGCATCAAGTAATTGCTCAATTTTGTTTTCAAGTTGAAGATAATCAACAACGACCACTTCGCATGAAAGACCGGTACTAAATTCAAAGTTTTCAAATGCACCGTAGTCGGTCGGATCTGAGGCGGCAATATAGAGCTTACGGCCTTTTTTTACTAACGGCAGAATATGGTGTTCACGAATGAGTTTGTCTTTAATAAGCTCTTCAGAAATATACGCTACATCAAAATCTCTAATATCAAAATAAGGCACACGAAATAGGTCTGTACATTGCTCCGCAAGTTCATGCCCATCCATTCCACATGTTTTAGAAATAAGCTCGGCAGTAGAGCTGTATTCGCGCTGCTTTGATTTTACGGTCTCTGCATCAATACGACCGAGTGTAATAAATTTTCTAAGTAGCGGTGAGTTTATATTCATTGAACACCTAGTTTGATCCTTTATTTGCCACAATCTAACAGAAAAAGTAAGGCTATTACATCAGTCTTGTCTGATTTAGGAAAAATTGCAAAATAATTTCACCATAAACTCAGTCATTTAGAATGCTTGTTGGTACTTTTGTATTGGTTTTGGGTAGGCTTTGTTTAATGAAAATCTATAAACAAAATCAATAGCCTAGTTCGAGTGTGGCAGGTACTTTTTATGTAGCTTTAGCACATCAATTTTTACCTCCTCAAGAGGGCGGTTGTTATCTAATATATCCGTTGCTTTTTTTTGCTTGTCAGCTCTCGACATTTGTGAGGCTATGATTTGCTTAGCTAATTCAGTAGAAACATTATCACGAGCTGTAGTTCTTGTTATTTGCACTTCAACCGGAACATCAATTAGTAAGGTGTGATCGCAGTATTTTTCTAGGCCATTTTCAAAAAGTAAGGGAGCAACTAAGATGACATACTGGCTGGTGGCTTGCTTTAATTGCGTGATCATTGACTCCCTAATAAGTGGGTGTAATAAGCTGTTTAGCCATTGCTTTTCTGATTCATCTGCAAAGATAATCGTTCTTAGTTTTGCACGATCAAGCGTGCCTTCGCTAGTAAGTATTTCATTACCAAAATGTTCAGTAATTTTTTTGAGGCCAATAGAGCCTGGCTCGACGACTTCTCTGGCTACGATATCGGCATCAACAACTTGAATACCAAGCTCTTCAAACATGGCGCTTACAGCACTTTTGCCAGAACCAATACCACCGGTTAACCCTAAAACCCAGTTTGCCATAATTAGTAACCTAAATAGTTAAAGTAATAGCTTTGAATTTGCTGACCCCAAAGCAAAGTTACCCAACCTGCTATGGCAAGGTAGGGTCCAAAAGGGATTGGCGTGGTTTTGTCCTTACCTTGAATAAAGATTTGCGCAATGCCGATGATAGCACCGACGACACTTGATAATAGCACTATGGTTAATATATCTTGCCAACCTAGTAGCGCACCGAACACGGCTAATAGTTTAAAGTCACCATAACCCATGCCTTCTTTACCAGTGGCAAGCTTAAATAACCAGTAGACACTCCATAAGCTTAAATAACCAACCGCGGCACCTATTATGGCATCGGTTGGGGCAATGGTAATATCAATAGTAGCGGCAATCAGCGCTAGCCAAACCAATGGGAGGGTTAGCTGGTCAGGCAGCAACATGTGATCTATATCGATAAAGGTTAAAGCGACTAAAACCCAAGTAATCACTATATAAAGAAGAGCAAGCTTCGTTGGGCCAAAAACAGCAGCAACAATTAAACTTAAAACTGCTGTAAGCATTTCAACAATAGGGTAACGAACAGATATAACGGTTTTACAATTTGCACAGCGACCCTTTAATAATAACCAACTTAGCACAGGGATATTTTGCCAAGCTTTGATCGGTGCTTTGCATTTAGGGCAGGTCGAATTTGGCTTTACCAGATTAAATGGCGCTTGTTCTGTCTGTTGTTTTGAATTGAGCTCACTGGCCAATAAGACACGGCATTCAGTTTGCCATTCTCTTTTCATCATCAGTGGTAAACGATAAATCACCACATTTAAAAAGCTACCAATACATAGGCTAACTAAGCCGACGGTCAAAAAATAAAACCACTGCTGAGTTTGCATCGCAGTGGTTATATCAAGAAAAAAGTTTTCCATTAAAATACCTAGTTTTTTATTCTTAGAGCAAATAACCTGACAGTTGATGAGGCAGTATAGTTGCAGCTATTTATCGCAAATAAATTTACTATTTTGTCGCGGGGTAAACTCGCTGCTACATGCACAAATTAAAGAATTTGTTGAAACTGTTTTATTATTAATTTTATCTTGAAAGCGATCAACTAGCGTTTAGAATTTTGCTTAGAGCTATATTTTAGATTACCGATCCTAATTGGAAGATAGGTAAGTACATAGCAACAATTAAACCACCGACAAGAACACCTAAAACCGCCATAATAAGTGGCTCAAGTAAACTTGATAAACCATCAACGGCATCATCGACTTCTTGCTCATAAATGGTGGCTACTTTTGCAAGCATGCCATCGAGTGAACCCGACTCTTCACCTATAGCCACCATTTGCACCACCATATCGGGGAAGATCTTTGAGTTTCGCATCGCCCAGTTCATTTGATTACCTGAGCTTACTTCGGCTTTAATATCCAAAATTGCATAGCGGTAAACTGCATTACCAGAAGCGCCAGCTGCAGAGTCGAGGGCATCAACCAAGGGAACGCCAGCAGCAAAGGTTGTAGAAAGCGTGCGGGCATAGCGAGCAACCGCCGCTTTATTCAAAATCATGCCAATAACGGGCAGTTTTAATATGGCTCTGTCGTTGGCATCTCTGAGTTTTTTGCTTTTAAGAAGGGCTTCTTTATAAATAAAGCCTGCTGCTATAGCAACTATAAGCATCATCCACCAATATTCTTGCATAAACTCTGAGATACCAATCACCATTAAAGTAAATGCAGGTAACTCAGCACCAAAGCCATTAAAAATATCTTGGAATTGCGGTACTACAAATATCAGCAAGATAGATGTAACGATTAGAGCAACCACTAACACCGCAATAGGGTAAAACATGGCTTTTTTAATTTTTGACTTTAATGCTTCTGCTTTTTCTTTATAAAGGGCTACGCGGTCAAAAATTTTATCAAGTGCACCTGACTGTTCACCTGACGCTACAAGGTCACAATATAAATCATCGAAATAACGTGGATGTTTACGAAGACTTTGTGAGAGAGGAATACCAGCCTTTACATCATCAGCAATTCCTTCCATAAGCTTAGTGACACTTTTATTCTTTGCACCTGAGCCTATCATCTCAATTGATTGTATTAGTGGTACACCCGCCATCAGCATCGTGGCTATTTGTCTGGTTATGAGGGCTATGTCTTTTGCTGTAATTTTTTGTACGCGAGAGCTAAATAAAGGTTTTGCTTTGCGCTTAACTTGTGAAGGTGTAATACCTTGCTTACGCAACTGCGCTTTTACTAAAGCAATACTTTGCCCGGAAAGTTCACCTTCAAGTTTTTTACCTCGGGTATTTACACCCACCCACTGAAAGGTTGATAAACTATTAGAATTTGAGTTCTGCTTCATGGGTTATTCTGACATGGTGAAAGTAGAAACCAGAGTCAAAAATTTGACTCTGGTTAAAAAATCAATTAAGGCGTGAAAGTTGATGCACAAGTTGCTGGGGCTAATTTTTCTTCAACGGTAGTGCTGCAAGACCAAGTCCCTTCTTGTGTTCTGATTAATGTTATAGTTCCACCTTGAACAGTTCCTGAACCAGACATTGTGCAAGAAATAGCATTTGTTGAACCTGTAGCAGCAGGAGATGTCACGCTAAATGCACTACAGCGAGAAGTTGATGCCGCTAAGCCCAAATTGGCCACAGTATAAAATGCCGCTGCTCTATCTTCTGAGACTGCAACATCATAAGCAGTTCTTGCTCCTGATATTTCAGCTAAAGAGGCCGCTACCTGTGTTTTTTGAGTATAATCTTGATACGCAGGCAGTGCTACCGCTGCCAAAATACCGATGATTGCAACTACAATCATTAATTCAATTAGGGTGAAACCCTGTTGCTTTTGTTGTGTCATTTGTTCCTCTCCTAAAGGATATAATTATTCAGTAAGTTTAGCTGTAACTTCAGCGTTGTAAAACCAAGGCTCAATTTACAGGATAAATCTTACAGTTTTACTTAAAGTCAGTTTGAGTAAAGCTTGATGATTAACAAAGTTTTACTAGAACATCCTATGTTCAGAGTTCATAAAATTTACTTTAGCATTATTAAGCGTTTTTGGAAGCCATTTTCCTGTTCAATAAGCAGTTTTTCAGAACTTTCCTACCTTTGTTTGATGTAAAATAAGCTTAGATCTAGTTCTTTGTACTATTTATAAACACCGCATCTCTTTAGGAACTTATTGAATTGATTGCAATCTTGTGTAGGTTCAGGACATGGGTATACAAAATAATTAAAAACGCTGAATGAATGTTGGTTTTTTGTTACTAGCTCAGGCTTTTTACGTATTTAATGCTTTTTTTAATTTCTTGTCAACGAATTAGGTAAAACATTAAATACGTAAAGCAGAATTTTAGCCGTTAAATCGCATTGAAAGATCGATTGATTGTAAATTTTTTGTAAGTGCGCCACTTGAAATAAAGTCAACACCTGCCTGTGAATAGGCTTTTAAGGTTTCAAGTGTCATATTGCCAGATACCTCAAGTTTTGCTCGCTTATCTGTAAGCACGACTGCTTGTTGAATTTGCTCTACGGTAAAGTTATCAAGCATGATGATGTCAGCCCCTGCGTTAATCGCTTGTTCAAGCTCATCAAGTGATTCCACTTCCACTTCAACTGGCTTTGTGGGGTGGTTGATTTTAGCCTGTGCGACTGCTTTATCAATTCCACCACAGGCAGCAATGTGGTTTTCCTTAATTAGGAAGGCATCAAACAAGCCGATGCGATGATTCGCGCCGCCACCACACTTTACAGCATATTTTTGTAGGGCACGTAAGCCCGGAATGGTTTTGCGCGTATCGAGTAGTTGCGTGCTCGTGCCTTCAAGTTCTTTTACATAATGAGCGGTTGTTGTTGCTGTACCACAGAGGGTTTGTACAAAGTTAAGGGCAGTTCGCTCTGCAGTTAAAATAGCCCGAGCTGAGCCAGATGCAGTGAAGAGCGTAGAATTTGCTTTGACTCTGTCGCCGTCATTTACTAGTACCTCAACTTTTACTGAAGGGTCGACTTGGTTAAATACTTCTAAAATAATGTCTTTACCACAAAATACACAGTCTTCACGGGTAATTACCTTGGCATTGGCTAGCTCGTTTTCTGGAATTAGTTGCGCGGTAATATCACCGTCATTTGCGCTTTGGTAATCTAAATCTTCATCAAGGGCAAGTTTTACCAGTTGGCTAATTAAAGTGTGAGGGACTGACATGTCTAAAGCTCATTGTTTATTAATAAATTGGCGAAATTTTACTATGTTTAACTTCTTAATAGAAGACAAAGATTGCCCATATTTATGTAACCTTAGCCTCACTTTAAGCGAGTAAATTAAAGCAACTAGACCCTGAGTTTTTAACCCTTTACACTATTTAACTTTATTGTCATCGTTAGTTTTTAATATGCATATAAATGAATTAGGGCAATTAAACAATGTGTTACAAAGGCCTTGTACACATTTTGATGAGCGCCCTGAAAACGAAGTATCATTACTTGTTATTCATAATATCTCATTGCCAGCGGGGCAGTTTGCAACGCCCTATGTTGATGATTTATTTATGGGGGTAATTGATTGTACGGCACATGAAACCTTTGTTGATTTAAAAGGGTTAAGAGTGTCTGCGCATTGCTTTATTCGTCGCACGGGTGAAATTATTCAGTACGTGCCTTTTGAGAAGCGAGCTTGGCATGCGGGTATCTCAATGTTTGAAGGCAGAGAGCAGTGTAATGACTTTAGTGTGGGCATTGAGCTTGAAGGCACAGATACGCAAGCGTATACCCAAGCACAATATAATGCATTACACTTAGTGACTAAGGCGTTAATGGATAAGTATCCTGCAATAAACCGTTCACGCATTGTTGGCCATTGTGATATTGCTCCCGGCAGAAAAACTGATCCGGGTAGTAGTTTTGATTGGCAGTACTATTTTGATTTAGTGTTTTAGTTGAAAGGATATAGGTAAAAGCATGATCTTAATTTCAATAATTATTGCTTTGGTGATTGAACGTTTAGGAGCTCGAGCTGATTACTGGCAAATCGGTTTTTATGCCAATACCTATTTAAAGCATTCGCAAAAGCAACTGTCAGAAAAGGGGTTGTTTAATTCGCCAATTGGTTTTTTGATATGGTTAATGTTACCTGTACTTGCCGCGGGGTTAGTTTATCAACTCTCTGATTTTATTATCTGGCAGTTGGCTGTGAATGTTGCTGTGCTGCTGGTTTGTTTTGGCTGTGCTAAGCAACGTGCTTTGTATAAGTCTTACTTAAATGCCTTAACACGAAACGATCAAGAAGCGGCTACCTTATATGCATTACAAATGGGCCAAAAGAAAACAGAAGATGAGCCGCTTGGAGAGACCTTTGGACAAACTTTAGCTTGGTTAAATTTTCGCTTTTATTGTGCCGTTATTTTTTGGTTTGTGGTTTTAGGTGTACCTGGTGCGGTTCTTTATGCGCTGGTTCGTACTTTTGCTGACAAAGTAAGAGATGATCACCATGTTCCCTACGCTAAGCGTTTTAAACTAATCCATAGTTTATTATTCTGGCTTGACTGGTTACCAGCACGGGTTGCGAGCTTTGGTTATTTAGTAATTGGTAACTTTAATAAAGGTACTAGTTGTTGGCTGAAGTATGTGCTCGACTTTTCAGTGAGTAACCGAAAAGTTGTTACGCAAACCGCTCTTGCCGCTGAGCAAATCGAGCAACAACATTTTGGCTGTACTTATGAAGCCACTTGCATGATGAAGCTTGTAAAAAGAAATGTCTTGTTCTTTTTAGTGATTATCGCTGCATTAACCCTGTTTGGTGGCTTGGCGTAGGCGCGATTTTATATCGCGTTTTGATTTATAGGTGTGTTCGAGTTTTGTCGCGGGGTAAACCCGCTGCTACAAAGCTACTCAATTCAACTAACATTTAAAACCTGACCTCTACCCGCTGCTACAAAGCTACTCAATTCAACTAACATTTAAAACCTGACCTCTAAAAGCTCAGCTGCCCAATCTGGTCTGACCATTTATTTTTTATTGTTTTTTCCTTTAGAAAAAGCCACTTTAATCCATACTGTTTAATCTTTAGACGAATTGCGTTAGGGTGTAACCGGGCGCTGAGTGTAGTGAAATTGACAGAAATTCGGGTTTTTGATAACGTATGCGATAAATTTGGTATGACCAATTTACCTTTTTGGTCAAAGCACAAGGCTAAGTACCCGATATTTATGGGGTTAGCGCATAATAATGCGGACGTTAATAAATGTCTTTAAAGATTAAAGCAGCAAAGTTATCTGATGTAATTTTACAACAACTTGAGAATATGATTCTTGAGGGGTCGTTAGCGCCAGGCGAAAAGCTGCCTCCTGAACGTGAATTAGCGAAACAATTTGAAGTATCGCGACCATCATTACGAGAGGCAATTCAAAAACTTGAAGCCAAGGGATTAGTAACGCGTCGCCAAGGCGGTGGAACGTTTGTAAAAAATCAGCTTGAAGAGGGGCTCACTGATCCGCTTTTTGATTTGATTAGTAAGCATCCAGAGTCACAATTTGATTTACTAGAATTTCGTCATGCCCTTGAAGGAATTGCTGCATACTATGCGGCTATGCGCGGTACGACAAATGACTTTAAAAAAGTAAAACAAAGCTTTGACAATATTGCGCTCGTTAATGACGACCTTGTGCAAAAAGCAAAAGCAATTAACGCATTTCATTTTAGTGTGGCAGAAGCATCTCATAACGTTGTGTTACTACATTTAGTACGTGGCATGCAGGCATTGCTTGAGCAAAATGTATTACAGAATTTAACTGTACTGTTAAAAAAACCACAGATCAGCCAACAGCTCGCAGAACATAGACGACTGTTGATGGATGCGGTTATTGAAGGAAACCCAGAGCAAGCTCGTCTTGCTAGTAATGCTCACTTAGCCTTTATCGAAGAAGCCTTACTTGAGGCTGGCAAAGAGCATTCGCGGATTGAACGTAGTTTAAGACGCACCAAACAACATTAAGCAAGTGATTAGCTAAGTTTAGTTAACAACTTAATTTTAAGATTTATTAAAATAATTAGTATTTTAAACATAAGGAAACCTCCATATGTCTGAAGTCAATAAAATTGACGTAGACGCGCTAGAAACACAAGAGTGGTTACAAGCCCTTGAGTCTGTTGTGCGTGAAGAAGGTGTTGAACGTGCTCAATTCTTACTTGAGCAAGTGTTAGAGCAAGCCCGTTTAGACGGTGTTGATATGCCTACTGGCACAACCACTAACTACGTTAATACCATTCCGGTAGATCAAGAACCTGCTTACCCAGGTGACGTAAACATTGAACGTCGTATTCGTTCAATTATCCGTTGGAATGCGATCATGATCGTATTACGTGCGTCGAAAAAAGATCTAGACTTAGGCGGCCATATGGCTTCTTACCAGTCTTCAGCTGCATTCTATGAAGTATGTTTTAACCACTTCTTTAAAGCACCAAACGATGTAGATGGCGGTGACTTAGTTTATTACCAAGGCCACATCTCTCCTGGTATTTATGCTCGTGCATTCGTTGAAGGTCGTTTAACAGCTGAGCAGCTTGATAACTTCCGTCAAGAAGTTGATGGTAACGGTCTTCCTTCATACCCACACCCTAAATTAATGCCTGAGTTTTGGCAGTTCCCTACAGTATCGATGGGTCTTGGTCCAATTGCATCAATCTACCAAGCTCGTTTCTTAAAATATTTAGATGGTCGTGGCTTAAAAGATACTAAAAACCAACGTGTATACGCTTTCTTAGGCGATGGTGAGATGGATGAGCCAGAATCACGCGGTGCAATCTCATTCGCAGCTCGTGAGAAATTAGATAATCTATGTTACCTAATCAACTGTAACTTACAGCGTTTAGATGGCCCAGTAATGGGTAACGGTAAGATCATTCAAGAGCTTGAAGGCCTATTCAAAGGTGCTGGCTGGAACGTAATTAAAGTTGTATGGGGTAGCGGTTGGGATATCTTACTAGCTAAAGATACAACAGGTAAATTGCTTCAGTTAATGAACGAAACCATTGACGGTGATTACCAAACATATAAAGCAAAAGATGGTGCGTACGTACGTGAGCACTTCTTTGGTCGTTACCCTGAAACAGCAGCGCTTGTTGCTGATATGACTGATGAAGAGATCTTCGCGCTTAAGCGTGGCGGCCATGAGCCATCAAAACTTTACGCTGCATTCAAAAAAGCGGAAGAAACCAAAGATCGTCCAACAGTAATCCTAGCGAAAACTGTAAAAGGTTACGGCATGGGTGACGCTGCTGAAGGTAAAAACATCGCACACCAAGTTAAGAAAATGGATATGACCCATGTTGAACACTTACGTTCACGTTTAGGTCTACAAGACTTAGTTTCAGACGAAGAAATTAAAGACTTACCATACTTAACTCTTGAAGAAGGCTCTGAAGAGTATAAGTACCTTCATGCACGCCGTGAAGCGCTACAAGGTTACACGCCTAAGCGTATTCCAAAGTTTTCTGAAAGCCTAACATTGCCAGAAGTTGACGCGTTCAAGCCGCTACTTGAAGAGCAAAAACGTGACATCTCTACAACAATGGGCTTTGTACGTGCACTTAACGTGTTACTAAAAGATAAAGGCATTGGTAAAAACATCGTTCCTATTATCGCCGATGAAGCACGTACCTTTGGTATGGAAGGTTTATTCCGTCAAATTGGTATTTATAACCCGCATGGCCAAAACTACACACCTCAAGACCGTGATATCGTTTCTTACTATAAAGAAGCTACATCAGGTCAAGTACTACAAGAAGGTATCAACGAGTTAGGTGCAATGTCATCATGGGTTGCTGCTGCAACATCATACAGCACTAACGATTTACCAATGATCCCATTCT
Organism: Pseudoalteromonas sp. Isolate3; assembly: GCF_022398505.1. Lineage (NCBI taxonomy): Bacteria > Pseudomonadati > Pseudomonadota > Gammaproteobacteria > Alteromonadales > Pseudoalteromonadaceae > Pseudoalteromonas > Pseudoalteromonas sp. Isolate3. The sequence goes on from NZ_JAKEVN010000023.1 coordinate 26,877, forward strand.
ACATCTACTACTCAATGTTTGGTTTCCAACGTGTAGGTGATATGGCGTGGATGGCTGGTGACCAACAAGCTCGTGGTTTCTTACTAGGTGCTACTGCAGGTCGTACAACGCTAAACGGTGAAGGTTTACAGCACGAAGATGGTCACAGCCACATTCTTGCTAACACGGTTCCTAACTGTATTTCTTATGACCCGACATTCGCATACGAAGTAGCGGTAATCATGCAAGACGGTATCCGTCGCATGTACGGTGAAGACCAAGAAAACGTGTTCTATTACCTAACGCTAATGAACGAAAACTACCATCAACCAGCTATGCCTGAAGGCGCTGAAGAAGGTATTCGTAAAGGTATCTACAAACTTGAAACTGTGGCTGGCGAGAAAGCAAAAGTACAGTTACTAGGTTCAGGTACTATCATGATGGAAGTGCGTAAAGCAGCACAAATCCTGAGCGAAGAGTATGGCATTGGTTCTGATGTATTCTCTGTAACTTCATTCAATGAGTTAACACGTGACGGTCAAGATGCTGAGCGTTTCAACATGCTTAACCCTGAAGCAGAACAGAAGACTGCTTACATCACCAACGCATTAACAGATGCCGTGACTGTAGCTGCAACAGACTATATGAAGAACTATGCTGAGCAAGTTCGTTCATTTGTACCAAGCAGCAACTATAAAGTGTTGGGTACTGATGGTTACGGTCGTTCTGATAGCCGTGAAAACTTGCGTCGTCACTTCGAAGTGAATGCTGGTTATGTTGTGGTTGCAACACTATCTGAGCTTGCTAAACGTGGTGAAGTTGAGAAGTCAGTGGTTGTTGAAGCAATCAAGAAATTTGACATCGACACAAACAAAGTTAACCCGCTATACGCATAAGAGGTTCCAATGAGTATTGAAATTAATGTACCAGATATCGGTGGCGATGAAGTTGAAGTAACCGAAATCCTTGTTAGCGTTGGCGATAAGGTTGAGGTTGACCAATCGTTACTAACGGTTGAAGGCGACAAAGCATCAATGGAAGTACCTGCTGCACAAGCAGGTACGGTTAAAGAAATTAAAGTAGCTGAAGGTGATACAGTAACCACAGGTTCACTTATCATGATCTTCGAAGGTGAAGAGCAAGCTTCTGCACCTTCTGAAACAAAAGAAGCTGCTAAAGCAGAACCTGCTCAGCAATCTTCAGGTTCAGCTACACAAGAAGTCACTGTACCAGATATCGGCGATGATGAAGTTGAAGTAACTGAAATCATGGTTGCGGTAGGTGACACGGTTGAAGAAGAGCAATCTTTATTAAGCGTTGAAGGCGATAAAGCGTCAATGGAAGTACCAGCGCCAATCGCAGGGACTGTTAAAGAGATCAAAATCGCGACTGGCGATAAAGTAAAAACGGGCTCTTTAATCTTTGTGTTTGAAACTGCATCAAGTGGCTCAGAATCACCAGCTGCAGAATCAGCTCCAGCAGAAGCGGCTCCAGCTGAATCAAGCACTAAAGAAGTAAATGTGCCTGATATTGGTGGTGATGAAGTTGAAGTAACCGAAGTGATGGTTGCTGTTGGCGATAAGGTTGAAGAAGATCAATCAATCTTAAACGTTGAAGGCGATAAAGCATCAATGGAAGTACCTGCACCATTTGCCGGTACAGTTAAAGAAATCAAAGTAGCAGCTGGGGATAAAGTATCAACTGGCTCACTTATCTTTGTATTTGAGGTAGCGGGTAGTGCACCCGCAGCAGCGGCACCTGCTCCTGCAAAAACTGAAGCAGCTCCTGCACCTGCAGCAAAAGCGCCTGCGGCTGAAAAGCCTGCATCAGCACCGGCAAGCAACGAAGGTTTTGCAGATAACAAAGCCTATGCACATGCATCGCCAGTTGTACGTCGTTTAGCGCGTGAGTTTGGTATTAACCTAGCAAACGTAAAAGGCACGGGTCGTAAGAGTCGTGTTGTTAAAGAAGACGTACAAAATTACGTGAAAGACCTTGTGAAGAAAGTTGAGTCAGGTCAGCTTTCTGCAGGTAAAGGTAATGCCGGTGGCGGTGAGTTAGGTCTTATCCCTTGGCCTAAGGTAGATTTTGCTAAGTTTGGTGAGATCGAAGAGAAGAAACTTTCTCGTATCCAGAAGCTATCAGGTGCTAACTTACACCGTAACTGGGTACAAATCCCACATGTTACACAGTTTGATGAAGCGGATATCACAAGCCTAGAAGCATTCCGTAAAGAGCAAAATGCCCTTGCAGAGAAGAAAAAGCTAGGTGTTAAAATCACGCCGCTTGTGTTCGTAATGAAAGCTGCTGCGAAAGCACTTGCTGAATTCCCAACGTTTAACTCTTCTCTATCTGAAGACGGCGAAAGCTTAATCTTGAAGAAGTACATCAACATTGGTGTTGCAGTTGATACGCCAAATGGTTTAGTTGTTCCTGTTTTCAAAGATGTTGATAAGAAAGGCATCATTGAGCTTTCTCGCGAATTGATGGATATTTCTAAGAAAGCACGTGAAGGCAAATTAACTTCATCTGATATGCAAGGCGGTTGTTTCACAATCTCAAGCCTCGGTGGTATCGGTGGTACAGCGTTCACACCAATTGTGAATGCGCCAGAAGTTGCTATCTTAGGTGTATCTAAATCAGAAATGAAGCCTAAGTGGAATGGCAAAGAGTTTGAGCCTAAATTAATGGTTCCATTATCAATGTCATACGACCATAGGGTTATTGACGGTGCACTAGCGGCACGCTTTACTGTGACACTAGCAAGCTATATGAGCGATATCCGTCAATTGGTGATGTAATCGTTTCATAATTTATAAGAATCAAATCCCAGCAAGTTGTTTTTTGCTGGGATTTTTACCATTGGCAATGATACAATCTTTGCCATAGAACAATCTTGGTATAGATATCTGCTCTCCCTTTCTGCCTTGCAGAAACATGGCAGTTAAACTTAAGGGCAGTGTCCCGTTCAAACATTTAAGGTAATAGCATGAGCAACGAATTAAAAACTCAAGTTGTTGTACTAGGCGGTGGTCCTGGTGGTTATTCTGCGGCTTTCCGTGCTGCTGACTTGGGCTTAGAAGTTACATTAGTAGAATCTCGCAACACGTTAGGCGGTGTATGTCTAAATGTGGGTTGTATTCCTTCAAAAGCACTTTTACACGTAGCTAAAGTGATTGATGACGCAGCTGAAATGTCATCTCACGGCGTTACTTTTGGTAAGCCTGAAATCGACCTAGACAAAATCCGTGATTGGAAAGAGTCTGTAATCGGCCAATTAACTGGCGGCCTAGACGGCATGGCTAAAATGCGTAAAGTGAAAGTAGTTAGCGGCTACGGTAAATTCACTGGTAGCAACACCCTTGCTGTTGAAGGTGAAGACGGTACAACAACGATCACTTTTGATAATGCTATTATTGCTGCAGGCTCTCAACCTGTTAACTTACCTTTCATCCCTGAAGATGACCGTGTAATTGATTCAACGGGTGCTTTAGAGCTTAAAGACGTTCCTGAGAAACTACTTGTTTTAGGTGGTGGTATCATCGGTCTTGAGATGGGTACTGTATACCGTGCGCTAGGTTCTGAAATCGACGTAGTTGAGTTTGCTGATCAATTAGTACCAGCAGCTGATAAAGACGTTATTAAGATTTACCAAAAATACGTTAAGAACAAGTTCAACGTAATGCTTTCTACTAAAGTTGTTGGCGTTGAAGCGAAAGAAGACGGTCTATACGTTTCATTCGAAGGTAAAAACGCACCGGCTGACGCAGTACGTTACGACAAAGTACTTGTTGCTGTGGGTCGTACACCTAACGGTAAATTACTTGACGCTGACAAAGCGGGCGTTAACGTTGATGAGCGTGGTTTCATCAATGTTGATAAACAGCTTAAAACAAACGTTGATCACATCTTCGCTATCGGTGATATCGTTGGTCAACCAATGCTTGCGCACAAAGCGGTTCACGAAGCTCACGTTGCTGCAGAAGTTATTTCTGGCCAGAAACATTTCTTCGATCCTAAGTGCATTCCTTCAATCGCATACACAGATCCTGAAATTGCATGGGTTGGTGTAACTGAGAAAGAAGCTAAAGAGCAAGGTTTAAGCATCGAAACTGCAGTATTCCCTTGGGCAGCTTCTGGTCGTGCGATTGCTTCTGCACGTACTGAAGGTCAAACTAAGCTAATCTTCGATAAAGACTCAGGTCGTGTTATCGGTGGTGCTATGGTTGGTATCAACGCAGGTGAAATGTTAGGCGAAATCGGCCTAGCAGTTGAAATGGGCGCAGACGGTGAAGACCTAGCGTTAACTATTCACGCTCACCCAACGTTAAACGAATCAATCGGTCTAGCTGCTGAAATCTTCGAAGGTTCAATCACTGACCTTCCAAATAAAAAAGCAGTTAAAAAGAAGTAAGTTCTTTTGACGAATAGCTTAAAAACCCAGCTTCTGCTGGGTTTTTTGTTTTAGTTTAGAGCTATAACAAACCACTCAGATTAATATCTATTCCCCTTATTTTTAGCTACAATACGCGCCGTTCAATTTTCTGGTAAATACAGTGGCTACTATCTCAAATAACTCCGTGTTAGTACTTCGTGCTTTACAAATGGCTGAGTCTCGTCGTGAATTTAAAGCGCGAGGAGCTAAATTAACGCGTTGTGAGCGCTGTTTATTAGCTGAGCATTATTGTATCTGCGAAGGGGTAGAGCAGGCTGAGAGTGAATCGGCGGTCTGCTTACTTATGTATCACAATGAGAGTTTTAAGCCATCAAATACTGGGCGTTTAATTGCTGAGATCGTTCCAGATAACCACGCTTTTAAATGGGATAGAACGAACCCAGATGATGCTTTGTTAAGCTTATTGGCAGATCCACAGTATCAGCCCATGGTTATTTTTCCTGCTAGTGATGTTGAAGATGAAACCCGTGTGATCACTGAAGTAGTGCCTGAGGACGGTAAACGTCCATTGTTTATCTTTTTAGACGGTACATGGCGCGAAGCAAAGAAAATGATCCGTAAAAGCCCTTATCTAGATAACTTACCTGTGCTTTCTATTACGCCTGAAAAGCTCTCAGATTATCGATTGCGTGTTGCCCCACATGAGCATCAATTAGGCACCGCTGAGGTTGCTATTATGGTGCTTGAGCTAGCTGGTGAAATGGATGCTACGAAAAAGCTAGAGGAACATTTTTTTAAGTTCAGAGATGCATACTTGCTTGGTAAGAGAAATAAAGGGCGTCCAGAGTAGTTCCTTTTGGATAAAAGAAAAGCGCGAACTATCTCTAGTCGCGCTTGCGGAATCTTCTTAATTTTTTGCATCCTGCAATTGAATCTAATCAACTCCCTAAACTTTGCCACTCCATGCGATTACACTTTACTTATTGGTTCTGTGTAATATAAGGCAATCCCGCCTTGTTTCCTTGTAAGTCCATTACATCCTTGCTGGTAATTACTTTACCCTTCCCTTACGTGTCATCCAGACACTATCCCTTTATTTGCAAATCCGTTGCGATGCCCTAACGGCCTGTCCTTTGTTCCACTTTTTTAACTTCCTGTATAACAACATCCTGCTGTTATTCCATTCCACATCATCCTGATGCTGTCCGTAGGTTGTCACTCCTTTGCGTTACTCTTCCTGAGCCTGTCCTTAATTCCTTATTCTCCAAATGAACCTTATTCCGCGGTTTTATGAGTAATGCTTCCTTATCCATCTACTCATTAAGCTTCTTGCTTAGTTGATGTAAATAATTATAGAGAAATGGTCAAAGCTGAGTAGGTCAAAATCCTACTTAATCTATTGGTTATTTTATTGTCATTTAATATATATTATTAAATTTCAATTGGTTATGTGTTTTTTGGCAGTGTTTTCTGGTGCTTTTTACTCAATTGCTGCCATATAGGTGAGACATCTCTTACATGTAAATTCCTAAATGACAGCTAGGTTGATTGAAATATGAGTTTAAACGGGTGCACTTTGCGCTAACTCTAGGTAAAATATTTTGATAATTGTTATTATTTAGGTGCTATAAAATGAAGAAAACAGCCTTAGTATTAGTTAGCGCATTATTGAGCGTGCCGGCATTTGCTGCAGACGTAGTAAATATTTACTCGTTTCGCCAGCCATTCTTAATTCAGCCTATTTTGGATGATTTCACTAAGCAAACTGGCATTAAAACTAATGTGGTATTTGCGAAAAAAGGTCTGATTGAGCGTGTAAAGCGTGAAGGCAAGCACAGTAAAGCTGATTTAGTATTAACCTCAAATTTTAGTGCACTTATTCAATTAGAAGATTTAGGTTTAACACAATCAATTAATAGTGATGTGGTAAATGCGAATGTGCCAAGCACCTTTCGCGATGCGGATGGTCAGTGGATAGCGCTTACTAAACGTGTACGTAATGTATACTCTGCAAAAGAGCGTATTGGTGCTCTTTCTGAGTTAACATATGAAGATTTAGCCGATCCAAAGTACAAAGGCAAAATTTGCACGCGCTCAGGCAAACACCCATACAATTTAGGTTTAGTTGCTTCGATGGTTGCTCACCATGGCGAAGTAAAAACTAAGCAATGGCTAGAAGGTGTTAAAGCTAATTTAGCGCGTAAGCCGCAAGGTAATGACAGAGCACAAGTAAAAGCTGTGAAAGAAGGCTTATGTGATCTGGCGTTAGGCAACAGCTACTATTTCGGTAAAATGCTGCAAGATGAGCAGCAAAAGTCTTGGGCAGAAGCTGTTTATATTAACTTCCCTAATCAAACTAACCGTGGTTCTCATATTAACGTATCGGGCGTTGTTATGACCCGTTACGCTAAAAACCCTGAAAATGCCTTGAAACTGATTGAGTATATGACCGACAATAAGGCGCAAAATATGTATGCTTCAGTTAATATGGAATACCCAGTAAAGCAAGGGGTTGCATTATCTGAGATGGTTGCATCATGGGGGGAATTTAAAGAAGACAGTCTTCCTCTTGATGAGATCAGCAAATATCGCCCTGTGGCACTGAAGCTAATTGACGAAGTAAAATTTGATTTATAACGAGAACACACCTCGTTTTATAAAAGCTGTTTTTTAACAGCTTTTATTTTATCTGGTATTAATCCACTTATGCATGTGAAGTTTTCGCTGTCGCGTTGGCAGCTTATAGCCTGGCTTATTGGCCTGTTGCTTGTTACGCCATTAGGCTTTTTGTTATTTGAATCTCTGCAAGGGGATTCAGACGTATTTCAGCACCTATTTGACACGGTGCTTTGGGATTATACCCGTAATACGCTATTACTCATTGTCGGAGTGGGACTATTAAGCTGCGTTATTGCTTTACCGTTAGCTTGGTTAACTGCCTATTGTGATTTTCCGGGACGTAAGCAGTTTGAGTGGGCTTTAATGCTGCCATTAGCAATGCCAACGTACCTCATAGCTTATGTGTATACTGACTTACTTGATTATGCTGGGCCAATTCAAATAGCGCTAAGAGAGTGGTTTGGTTGGCAATCACCAGATGATTATTGGTTTTTTGATATTCGTACGTTAACCGGGGCCATTATTATGATTGCTCTGGTACTCTATCCATACTTATTCCTTATTTTTAAAACAGCGCTTAGAGAGCAGTCTTTTAAATTAGTACAAGCTAGTCAGTTGATGGGGTTATCGCCATTTAAAAGTTTCTTAAGAGTTAGTTTGCCCCTTGGTCGAGGGGCTATTGTGGCAGGAATAACATTAATCAGCATGGAAGCAATGGCTGACTTTGCCACCGTTAATTATTTTGCGGTGAGTACATTAACGACTGCTGTTTACGATACTTGGCTTGGCTATTACTCATTGACGGCTGCAGCGAAAATCTCTGGCATTATGCTACTCATTTTGTTTTTAACCATCATGGTGGAGCGCTTTAGCCGACGTAATCAAGCTGTATATGAACGTCAGTCAAGTATCAACAGCGCAACATTATATCGCTTAAAAGGCTGTGCTGCATGGGCTGCAAGCTTAGCTTGCATGTTAGTTCTGTTACTTGCTTTTATACTGCCTGTTGGGGTGTTAATTAAGTACGCCATTGCGTATTCCGATGAAGCATGGAATGGGGCATTTTTTAATTACGCTTGGCAGAGTTTTAAAGTCGCTGTTGTGGTGAGTATTGCAACCATCCTATTGAGCTTGTTGGTATTGTTTTATCAGCGAATTGCTAAACAAGCTTACTCTTTACTTCCTGGACGTTTAGCAAGTACAGGTTATGCCTTGCCAGGTACAGTGTTGGCCATTGCCGTATTACTCCCATTAACTCAGCTAGATGATGCATTAAATAACTGGCTTGAGCCTTTTGGTTTATCGCCTGGGTTACTTTTGAGTGGCACTTTATTTGCCATGATCTTTGCTTATGTTGTGCGTTTTTATGCGATTGCGCATGGTGCGCTTGAAAGTAGCTTTCTGCGTATTAGTCCATCGCTAGATATGGCTAGTCAATCAATGGGCAAAGGACCATTACAAACCTTATGGCGGGTACATTTACCGTTGTTAAAACGAGGGATTCTTACTGCTGGTTTGTTAGTATTTATTGAGTGCATGAAAGAGTTGCCAGCAGCTTTATTACTTAGGCCTTTTAATTTTGAAACGCTTGCGACCCATGTTTTTCAGTATGTTAGTGATGAGCAGTTAGAGCTTGCGTCTATTTCAGCTTTGTTTATCGTGTTAGTTGGATTAATTCCTTTGTATTTCGTTAATCGTTCGATGGAGCAAAATCACTCATGAGTCATTTGATAATTCAAGACCTAGCTTATCAGTATAATGGCACTAAGGTGTTGAGTGAGCTCAATCTTAATGTTGAGCAAGATGAAATTGTTTGTTTGCTTGGCGCAAGTGGCTGTGGCAAAACCACCACCTTAAAGGCAATCGCGGGGATTTTACAGCCCGAGCAAGGCTATATGAGCATAGATTCAAATGTGGTCAATGATAGCGGACTATTTGTTGCACCTGAAAAACGTAATATCGGCATGATGTTTCAAGACTATGCGTTATTCCCTCATCTAACGGTTAGTGACAACATTGCGTTTGGCCTCAGTAATATGAGCAAAGCACAAAAGCGTGAGCGCGTGGACGAAATGCTCAGCCTTGTTAAATTAGATGGTTGTGCTGGACGTTACCCTCATCAACTTTCAGGTGGTCAGCAGCAACGAGTCGCGATTGCTCGTGCTCTTGCTTATAAGCCAAGCTTATTATTACTTGATGAGCCATTTTCGAATATTGACACACAAGTACGCTTTGAGCTTATTGCAGATATACGTCGCATTATTAAAGATCAGCAGGTATCTGCGGTATTTGTTACCCACTCGAAGGAAGAAGCTTTCGCCTTTGCCGACACGCTTGCGGTTATGCATGGTGGAAAAATCGCCCAACAGGGCTCCGCGGAGCAGTTATTTAGCCAACCTAACTCAAAGGTGGTTGCAGAGTTTCTTGGTACGGGCATATACTTAACGGCGAAAGTATTAACGCCAACTGAATACGAAACGGCGTTTGGTGTGGTTCACTCATTGACGGCGAACAATGTAGATTGTCAGCAAGGTCAAGTGTACATAAGACCGCACTATATTCAGTTGTGCGAAGCTGCTCACAGTGACGCAAACAGTTTAACAATCTTGCAAAGACGCTTTATCGGTACGCGTTATGTGTATCGTATCAATATTGCAGGGCAAGAGTGTGAAGTTGCCGCAGAGCAAGATCGCGTGTTAGCTGTTGAGCAGCCTGTAAAAATAAAAATAATGCCGCACACAGTCAATTTTTTTCATGATTAATCAATCTTGAATCCTTGGCTAGGTGCAAATAACGAGAAGCTAAGGATTCACTATGGCGCAAGCGCAATCTGGGATTTGTGCTGAAGCAAACTTACATGGTTTGCACCTGTTTTTTAATGTTTACGATGGCCATGATGAGTCATTACGTAAAAAACTAAAACGCGTCAGCGTTATTCAAGATGAGTTTGCAGATCAGTTCTCTGAAGCCATGCTGTCGTGCGTGGTTGCCCTTGGTGCTCAGTATTGGCCGCATATCCTGCCCGAATTTATTCCAAGTCAATTACAAAGCTTTCCTAATGTGACTCATAGTGAGCATGTGATCAGTGCACAGCCTTTTGACTTGTTTGTACAAATTCGCTCAGACCGCGAAGATGTAAACCATCTATTTGCTCTGCAAATTCTAAAGTTATTAACACCGGATGTAGAGCTGGTGGAGCAGGTACGTAATTTTCGGTTTTTAGATGGGCGTGATTTTAATGGCTTTATTTATGCTGGTGATACCCCTCATGGTCGTCAAAAGCGTAGCACGGCTCTTATCAACAAACCGGGGCACTTTGAAGACCAAGGCAGCTATATTCATGTGCAGCGTTTTGTGCATGACTTGAGTGTCTGGCAGCATTTGTCGTTGTTCGAGCAAGAACAAATCATGGGGCGTACGCGTCTTGATAATACCTTGATTGTGCCTGCTGTAGAAACTAGTCATGCGGTTCGCAGTGAACTAAAAGATGAGCACGGTCAGCCACTATTACTTAATCAAAGCATGCCATTTGGTGATGTGCATAAACAGGGGATTTTGATGGTTTCGTGTGCGGCGCAAGGGGATGCGTTTGAGCAGGTATTAAAGAGCCGGTTGGGGCAGGGCGATTGCTATGATCATTGGCTCGATTTTACTCAAGCCGATATGGGATCTGCGTTTTTCGCCCCGTCAGTAAACTTTTTAAAGCAGCTTTAAACTGTATCGAATAAAGTGCGCACGCGATCAAGCGTGACATCGATTTCTGAAATCTTCGCAGGGGCGATAAAAATAGTGTCGTCGCCTGCAATAGTGCCTAGTACACCATCCGCCTTACCTAGAGAATCAAGTAATCGAGCAATTAATTGAGCTGCGCCTGGGCTAGTACGAATAATGATCATCATTTCGTTATGCATAATATCGATAACAAGCTGACGCAGCGGGCTTTTCGCTGTTGGTACACCCATTTCAGCCGGTAAACAATAAACCATTTCTTGCTTTGCATTACGGGTACGTACAGCACCGAACTTGCTTAACATGCGAGAGACTTTACTTTGGCTAATATTATCAAAGCCTTGCTCTTTCAATGCTTCGACAATCTCACCTTGTGAGCCGAAGTTTTCTTCTTTTAATAGCGCTTTAAACGCTTTGATTAGTGCTTCTTGTTTGTCTTGTGGTTGCATGTTGCCGTTTCTTTATTCATAAAATGTGGAGTAATTCTACACAACTCTGCATATTTATGCAGTATTAGTTTACAAAGTCGTCCAAAATGCTGTGTCTTTACAGCTAAGTTTACAACTATGGTCGAAATTATACGCGAAATAAGCAGGATAAATTTGTTTTTAGTCGCTAATTTCATTATCTTTAGGGCCACAAATATTTCCTACCTCAAATTACGGAGAATTCCAATGAAAGTTGCTGTTTTAGGCGCAGCTGGCGGTATCGGCCAAGCATTGTCTTTATTATTAAAAACAAGTTTACCTGCAGGTTCTGAATTATCGTTATATGATGTTGCCCCTGTTGTTCCTGGTGTAGCGGTTGATCTTTCTCACATTCCAACAGACGTTAAAGTTGAAGGCTTTGGTGCTGACAACTTAGACGCAGCATTAGCTGGTTGTGATATCGTTCTTATCCCAGCGGGTATGCCACGTAAGCCTGGCATGGACCGTGCGGACCTTTTCAACGTAAACGCAGGTATCATCAAAACATTAGCTGAAGGCATCGTTAAAAACTGTCCTAAAGCGTTAGTAGGTATTATCACTAACCCAGTAAACGGCACTGTGCCAATCGTTGCTGAAGTATTCAAAAAAGCGGGTACTTACGATGCTAACCGTGTATTCGGTATCACAACGCTTGACGTGATCCGTTCAGAAGCTTTTGTAGCTGAACTTAAAGGTTTAAGCGCAACTGAAGTTAAAGTTCCAGTGATCGGTGGTCACTCAGGTACTACAATCCTTCCTCTTCTTTCTCAAGTTGAAGGTGTTACTTTCACTGATGAAGAAGTTGCAGCATTAACACCACGTATCCAAAACGCAGGTACTGAAGTTGTTAACGCTAAAGCCGGTGGCGGTTCAGCAACTCTTTCAATGGGGGCAGCAGCAGCGCGCTTCTGTATGTCTTTAGTGAAAGGCCTACAAGGTGAAGAAGTTGTTGATTATGCATACGTTGCAGTTGAAAACGGTGACGCAGCATACTTCGCACACCCAGTACGTCTAGGTAAAAACGGCGTTGAAGAAATCCTTTCTTACGGTGAGTTAAGTGCATTCGAAGAGCAAGCTAAAAACGACATGCTAGCTACACTTAACAAAGACATCCAAGAAGGTGTTGATTTCATCAACGGTTAATTCCGCCAGATGATAGGCGCTTTGCTTATTCGTTAACTTAGTAAAAGCGCTGAAAACAAAAAAGCCTGCAAATGCAGGCTTTTTAATGGCTCGAATAAATAGAGTTTAATGATCGCGGGCAACGGCGATGCGGGCCAAACTCTCTAATGCTTGTTTGTAAGGTGTGTCTGGTAAGAAAGCAATACAAGCAATCGCTTTGTCAGCTTCTTGTTCTGCTTTTTGCATCGCAAACTCAAGCGCTTTAGTGTCAGCTAGTGCTGCTAGAATGCTCTCTAAGTGATCCATACCATTACCAAGCTCAATAGCTTCTCGTACCAGCTTAACTTGCTCGGGAGTGCCTTTTTGCATTGCGTAGATAAGCGGTAGGGTAGGTTTACCTTCAGCTAAATCATCGCCAATGTTTTTACCAAGTTGCTCGGCATCGGCGTTGTAATCAAGGACATCATCTACTAGTTGGAATGCAGTCCCAAGATGCATTCCGTATAAGTTTAATGCTTCAAGGGTTTGTTCATCTTGCTCAGTAATAATTGCGGCAAGGCCTGTTGCAGCTTCGAACAATTTGGCTGTTTTGCTGTAAATAACCTGCATGTAGCTTTGTTCTGTGGTGTCAGGGTCGTTACAGTTCATTAGCTGTAATACTTCACCTTCAGCGATGACATTCGTTGCATCAGCCAAAATTTGCATAATTGGCATTTTTCCAAGGCCAACCATTAGCTGAAACGAACGTGTATAGATAAAATCACCCACCAATACGCTTGCTGCATTACCGAACTCAGCATTTGCTGTAGGTGTGCCGCGGCGCAAATGTGACTCGTCGACAACGTCGTCATGCAATAAAGTAGCGGTATGAATAAATTCGATGATAGTGGCAAGCGTAATGTGGTCTTTACCCTCATAACCGAGTGCTTTTGCCGCTAAAATGGCCAACATAGGACGAACGCGTTTACCGCCGCTGTTTACTATGTATAAACCGAGTTGGTTAACCAATGCGACATCTGAACGCATTTGGGCATGTATAAGTTGATTGACGTCATCCATTTCATTTTCGATTAACGTCTGGATAGCTTTTATATCCATTGATCTCCGAGCCAATATTTATGGGTATACGGGGCTGATTGTACAACAAAAAAAGCACTTGCTCGATATTTTGTGATGATTCATTAAAAAAACACTGTAAAGTTTTTTATTTGAGATCAATTTTGCCAAGATAAATTTATAACCTTGATTAATAAGTGATCAGCTTTTTGAATTTTCAAGGTGCGTATTATTAGCGTAATTTAATTGTCATGAGATCGTAAAAACCGCTTGGCATGTGGTGTTTTTAAGATAGAATAGAGAAAAATATTGAATTGCTCTCAATGCAGCTATTTTTTATTCATTTTATCGAAAAAGAGGCTTGCTAGTTTTTGCACATTAGCGTAAACTTCGCGCCCTATTGAAGAATATTTTAGTTGCGTCGATTTGAGGGCGCACAGACGGAGTTAATTATGTACGCGGTTTTCCAAAGTGGTGGTAAACAGCACCGTGTGACTGAAGGTCAAACAATTCGTCTTGAGAAATTAGACGTTGAAACTGGTGCAGCAGTTGAATTTGATTCAGTACTTTTAGTTGCTGATGGTGAGAAAATCGAGATCGGTGTACCGTTCGTAAACGGTGGTAAAGTAACAGCTGAGGTTGTTTCACACGGTCGCGGTGAGAAAGTTAAGATTGTTAAATTTAGACGTCGTAAGCATTCTCGTAAGCAAATGGGCCATCGTCAATGGTTCACTGAAGTTAAAATCACTGGCATTAGCGCTTAATTAGAGGTACTGAGAAATGGCACATAAAAAAGCAGCTGGTAGTACTCGTAACGGTCGCGATTCAGAAAGCAAACGCCTAGGTGTTAAGCGTTTTGGTGGCGAATCAGTTCTAGCGGGTAGCATCATTGTTCGTCAACGTGGTACTCGTTTCCACGCTGGCGCAAACGTAGGTATCGGTAAAGACCACACTATCTTCGCAAAAGCAGATGGTAAAGTTCAATTCGAACAGAAAGGTCCTTTAAACCGTAAATACGTAAATATCGTAGCTGAGTAATCAACTCGATATTTGAAAAACCCCGCCTTTGCGGGGTTTTTTGTTTTAAGGCACATAATAGTGCGTATAAATATATACCTAAGCACCTTGGCATTGGGTGCTGAATAGGGCACTTAGGTATATAATAGAGTTATTAACAAGCCAATCTTAAAGTGAGTAATCATGAAGTTTGTAGATGAAGTAGAAATTCGTTGTGACGCGGGTGATGGCGGCAGCGGTGTCGTATCTTTCCGACGTGAAAAATATGTACCAGATGGCGGTCCTGATGGCGGCGACGGCGGCGATGGCGGCAGCGTGTATCTACAAGCCGATGAAAACTTAAATACGTTAATTGATTACCAATTTGAGCGTTTTCATAAAGCAGAGCGCGGCACAAATGGTCAAAGCCGTAACATGACTGGTAAAAAAGGCGCTGATTTAACGCTTAAAGTACCTGTGGGTACACGTATCATTGATGTTGATACTGAAGAGTCATTAGGTGATTTGACCAAGCATGGTCAAAAGGTTGTTGTTGCAAAAGGTGGTTTCCATGGCTTGGGGAATGCACGTTTTAAATCAAGTACAAACCGTGCGCCTCGTCAAAAAACATTAGGTACACCTGGTGAAGTTCGCAGCTTACGCCTAGAGCTAATGCTACTTGCGGATGTTGGCTTACTTGGTTTACCAAATGCCGGCAAATCAACGTTTATCCGCAGTGTTTCTGCAGCTAAACCAAAAGTGGCTGATTACCCGTTTACGACGCTTATTCCTAATCTTGGTGTAGTACGCCCAGACGCTAATAAGTCATTTGTAATTGCTGATATCCCTGGTCTAATCGAAGGCGCTTCAGATGGTGCTGGCCTGGGTATTCGCTTCTTAAAGCACTTAGAGCGTTGTCGTGTATTACTGCATATCATTGATGTTATGCCTGTTGATGGCACAAATCCGGTTGATAATGCCTTTGCGATTATTAATGAGCTGCACCAATACAGCCCTAAACTTGCTGAAAAGCCGCGCTGGTTAGTGTTTAACAAAATTGACCTATTACCAGAAGGTGAAGCTGAAGCCCTGTGTAATGAAATTGCCGAAGAGCTAGGTGAAGAGGCTAATGTTTACCGTATCTCTGCTGCGAATAAACAAAATACTCAAGCACTTTGTCATGACATTATGGCGCTACTTGATAGTATGCCGAAAGAGAAATTCGCTGAAGAAGAGAAAGAAGAAGTTGAATTTAAGTGGGATACTTATCATCAGAAAGCGACCTCTCAAGACGATGATGATTGGGATGACGACTGGGATGATGATGACTACGATGTAGAAGTTATCTACCAACGATAAAATTTAAAAC
>NZ_JAKEVN010000230.1:0-2033 GCF_022398505.1 Pseudoalteromonas sp. Isolate3
ATAAAGCAATAGCAGCAAATGTAATTAACTCAAATGTTCGAGCGAGTATAGAAAAAAAGATTGACTTTTGGCTCGAGCTTTCAGAAATAAATGCAGGCATACCAGAGAATGAAATGGCATTCATGTAATCCATTATTACAATAATACTAAAGCCAAAAATAATAATATTACTCTGTTCAATATAGCGCCCGTCAAGCCTCTGAAATTCAAGTAATACGATCGATGAAAACACAAATATAGGCAATAGCTCTAATGTAAGGTGAAGTACTATTCCACCTTTTTGTGGAATGATATTTATTTGTTCCAATCCCCAAAAGCTCAATAAAAAGAACATAATAAGTATCGATATTGATTTAAGATGACCGTTCCTTTCCTTCTGAAGTTCAAAAGCAAGATTAAACATAATTTGTTACCTTTTAAACCTAACGACCAATTCGTGTAATTCATTCGATACTGCTTGTAATTTAGCTATCGACTGGGAAACTTTATCTGCATTTGTAACTCCAACATTTGCTAATTCTGAAATATTCACAATTTGATGGTTTATATCTTCAGCAACATGAACTTGTTGCTCAACAGCGGCGGACATCTGGGTAGACATATGAGCGATTTGATCAACAGCGACGACTATGCCATCAAGCATCTTAGCGTTATCATTCACATTGCATACTCCATGCTTTGCTTCATCATTGCCCAACTTAGCCTTTTCTTCAGCACTACTCGCCTTAATTATTAAGTTGTGAATAATATCGTAGATTTCTTTTGTAGAAGACTGTGTTCTCTGGGCTAGTGTTCTAACTTCATCTGCAACAACAGCAAATCCACGCCCTTGTTCACCTGCTCTTGCTGCTTCTATAGCAGCATTCAGTGCAAGTAAATTTGTTTGATCCGCAATTTGCTCAATTAATTGGGCTGCATTTGAGATACGCTCAGTTTGAATTGAAACGTCTGTAATAGACTCTCCTATTTGTGACACTGTATTTTGTAATTGGTTAATCGAAGTCATTGTGACTTCTGAAAAACGCTTACCAGAAGTTGATAATTTGGAAGCAGTATCAGCCTGATTAGCCGTTTCGGAAATATGCCGTGCCACCTCAGCAATCGTTGTGGTCATTTGATTCATGGCCGTAGCAACTTGAATTGTTTCTGATTGCTGGTTTTGCAACTCACTACATGTTTGCTCAGTAAGTATAAGGCAACTATGAGACTCTTCCGATACAGCCAAGGCCGCATTTTCTATTCTAGTCAAAATAGCACCTAAATGAGCAAATTGACTTATTATTGCGACTTCTAACTTGCCTAAGTCTCCTGATTTATTCGTGTAAGTTTTTACGGCTAAATCATCTTTAAAACTACTTCCAAGCTTTTCCAACAAGTCATTGACTATCCGACGTCTAGATTTTATTGAACAAAAAAAATTAATAGTAAAACTTAATATAAATAAAGTAATAGCAAGATGTTTATGCTCTATATAATTTAATAAAATTGCGAGAATAAAAACAAAAAAAGCTGTAATTTCACAATAGTAATTATTTAAATTACTTTTAGAAGTAGAATTCTCATGCCTAAGTTTTGGATAAATTTTTTGTGCACGCATAACATCTTCTTGCTTAGGGCAAGAACGAACTGATTCATAACCGGTTATTACCCCTTCATGGCAAATGGGGGTTACATATGCGTCTACCCAATAAAAGCGGCCGTCTTTACATCGATTTTTAACTAAGCCCATCCATGGCTTGCCATCCTTTAGATATTTCCACATGTTTTTGAATGCAACCTCGGGCATATCAGGGTGCCTAACAATATTGTGAGGTTGCCCAATTAATTCACTTTTATCAAAACCACTTATTTCAACAAAGTGATCATTACAATCAACAATGTTGCCATTAACATCCGTGACTGATATTAATTTTTTTGATTCTGGAAATGTTATTTCTATATTACTTACAGGCAAATTACTTCGCATAAAATGAGTACCATTTTAATCTCAAAGAACAGTTAAAATTTAAAAGTACCTTTATAGAGAATGTAGG
>NZ_JAKEVN010000231.1:0-2030 GCF_022398505.1 Pseudoalteromonas sp. Isolate3
AAATAAAAATTATTAAATTTTAGAAACAGTATTAATTTTATTTATATAGTTTGCCATTAATGAATTTAAATCAATTAATCGTTCTAGATGCTATTGTGCAAAGCTCTAGTTTGAGTCAAGCCGCAGTAAAATTGCATAAGACCCAACCTGCTCTAACTTTGGCTATTAAGAAGCTAGAGTCGGAACTAGGTTTTGAGCTACTAGATCGAAGTCAATATCGTTTACATTTAACTGAAAAAGGCCGTATTTTTTACCGAGAAGCGCGCCAATTGATGAATGCAAACAGTGAGTTAAGATCATTAGCTAAAGAACTTGCACTAGGCAATGAGGCAAATTACAAAATTTGTTATGAACAGCTTTGTCATCAACATAGCTATAACCAAGTGATTAGCCAAACCTTTAAGCGCTTTGCCAGTACAGAGTTTAGTATTTCTTCGGGTAAACGCTTTGTATCCCTTGAGCAGGTTAACAGCCATCAGGCTGATTTAGGAATTGGTCCTTGGTTTGATTTGTTTCATGCAACAGGGGATTTTGAGAGTCTACCAATTGGTAAATTTGATATTGGTATTGTCAGTGCTCCTGATGTGGTGCCAAATGAAATCAGCTTTGCGGATATTCAAAATTACCCTTGCTTAGCTATGTTTGAAAGCGACTTGAGCTTTGACAGTGATAGGCTTTCTTATACCTTGGGAGCTGCATTGATGAAAATTGATGATATAACCAGTGTTAAGTCGTTTTTATTGTCTGGTGCAGGTTGGGCAATGATTAGTTTACAACACTGCAAAGCTGAAATAGAAGCTGGTTTATTACAGCAAATTAAAATTACTGACCGTGAACACCAGTTTGGCGCAGAAATTCGCGTATTTAGACAGCACTCTGTCCATCATGGTCCTGTTGCTAGAGCTATTTGGCAAGATTTTAGCGAGATCAGTAAACAATATTTGGAGTATAGTCGTGCAGCAACCAACACACGTTAGTAAAGAGGATTTAATTTATACCATTATTTGTGCAATTCCAGAGGGAAAAGTAGCAAGTTATGGGCAAGTAGCAAAGCTTGCTGGATACCCTAACAATTCGAGATTGGTAGGGCGGCTATTAAAGCTCATGCCTGAAGGCTCAAGCATCCCGTGGCATCGGGTGGTAAATAGCCAAGGTAAAATTTCCTTTCCTGAGGGCAGCTGTAAACATCTTGAGCAACGACAAAAACTACTCAGTGAAGGCGTAACATTTAATAAGACTAAAATTAATATGCGCCTACATCAGTGGGATTAATAAACATATAAACTAATTGATACGTAGTGGCAGACACAGCCAACTAGCACGAATACATGCCAAATTGCATGGCTGAAATGGCGGGTTTTAGCACTGTAGAACAAAGTTCCTAAGCTGTAAGCAATACCACCTGCTAATAACCACCATAATGCACTTAAATCAAGGTTTAAATAAAGAGGATATACAAGCGCCAATGCAAACCAGCCCATTAATAAATAAGTGGCGAGAGAGACCTTTTTATTACCGTTTTTTACTAGCAATTTATAAATAACACCGCCTAAAGCTAGAGACCAAATAAACACTAAAGCGGCAATTGACCATGCCCCTGATAAAGTAATAACTAAATAGGGTGTATAAGTACCTGCAATAAGTAGGTAAATAGCACAGTGGTCACATTTTTTATAAATAGCACGAATTCGTTCTTTAGTACTGGCATGATATAAAGTAGAGGCTAAGAATAATACCAGTAGACTTGATCCATAAACGATGGCACTCACTGTCGCCGATGCGACATTAGATTGTGAAATCAAATCCCACAGCACATATATCGCAAAGAGTACTCCCATGCCGTGAGTGAGCACGTTAAGTTGTTCTTCTTGGCGTGAATAAGGGAGTAGTTTTGTCATATTTATTTACTAATACGCGTGTTTAAAACAGTTTCAGTGTACAAGTGTGCGCCGAAATTGGCAACGCTTATTTTTTAACTAAATATTGGTCAAAATATCTAAATCAGTTGGTTTTATTAACCACCACTGAAT
>NZ_JAKEVN010000232.1:0-1957 GCF_022398505.1 Pseudoalteromonas sp. Isolate3
ATTGTATATTAAATAACTAGACACATACATAGAATTGTATAAAATTCGCGCTCTTTTAATTCAAAAGGGAAGCAAATTGGAATTTAAGAATCACTATGGCAGTGTCAGTATCATCACTGATGGTCCAATTATAATTGGACAATTTTCTGGTAATATTAACGCACGTTTAGTCAATGACTTTGCAGTAGATATAAAAAAGCATATTTCTGATCTAGCTGGAAAGCCGTGGGCTTATATTAGTCATTCTACCCAATTACTTGCTACTACTCCTGAGGCCGAACGCGGGTTTATCCAATTGTTACGTGCTCTACAAAGCACTAACTGTGTCGCTACCGCATACATGTTTAGCTCATCAATTGTACTCAATCAAATGAAACGCATCATTGCACAAGCACAATCACCAATTCAGATAATGGACTGTTTATTTGATGATTTAGATAGCGCTAAAGCCCATGTGCTAAAGAAACTCGAATTTGCAGAAATGGCTTGTTAAAAACAAGCCATTTTCATTTTGGGGTTGGATTAATCTCGGTAAAACTTAGTCTCTTTAGTAATTGCGATATTGGCATCTTCTAATGCTTGAATGTGAAAACTGATAGGCGTTACTTTTGACTTTAAGTCATAGCCATCAGCAACCACAGTAACAGGTACTCGCTTCATCTGACCTGCTTCAACTTTGATAGTTTCAGGCAATTGTAAGCTTGCTTCTTCGATACCACTTATACCAATTGAATAACTCAAACTATGCTGCGTTTTATTGATGATTGATAAGGTATATGGATTCTCTACCAAGCCTTCAAAATTAACTCGGTACAGTGCATTACGGTCACGAATTACAGAGGCCTCGATTGGTGTGCGCATTGCCATCCACACAACCATCCCAACGACAAATAGCGCCGTCAAACCACCATAACCAAGAAGTTTTAGTCTAAATGGGTTGGTCGTTTTACCTTCCATTTGTTTTTCCGAGGCGTACTTGATCAGCCCTTTTTGATAGTTGAACTTTTCCATTGTGCTATCACAGGCATCAATACATAAACCACAGTTTATGCATTCATATTGCAAGCCATTACGAATATCTATACCAGCTGGACATACTTCTACACACAAATTACAGTCTACGCAGTCACCTAAACCTAACTCTTTTGGATCGGCTTTACGCTTACGAGCACCGCGAGATTCTCCTCGCTCTTGATCGTACGTGACCACCAAGGTGTCTTTATCAAACATTACTGATTGAAAACGCGAATATGGGCAAGCAACAGTACACATTTTTTCACGCAAGAATCCCGCATTCCCATACGTACAAAATGCGAATAAGAATACCCAAAAGCTTACAATGCCAGACATTTCTAGGGTAAATAGGCTCATGTACAAAGACTTAGCCGGGATGAAATAAGCCATGAATGACATTGATGTGAGTAAAGAGATCACAAGCCAAGCGGCATGTTTAGTGATTTTCTTTTGCCATTTACTTGCTGACCAAGCTGTTTTATCAAGTTTAATACGCTGGTTTCGGTTACCTTCAACTTTGTGTTCAACCCAAGTGAACATAAGCATCCAGATTGTTTGCGGGCAAGTGTAACCACACCAAACACGACCTAGCCAGTTAGTGACGAAAAACAAAGCAAACGCACCAGTCATAAATAACATGGCTAAGATCATAAAATCTTGCGGTAACAACGTTAATCCAAACAGGGTAAATTTTTGACTTGCTACATCAAGTAATACGGCTTGCCGACCATCATATGGGATCCACGGAATAGCTATAAAAGTCAGCATCAGCACCCAGCCTAAGTAACGGCGGATACGTTGGAAATGCCCTTTTTGCTCTCGAATATAAATTGGCCCATCTTGGTTGTAGGGCTTGATGATTAAGTCTTGCTCTTTTATATCAAATTTCATTTTGCTACTTACTATTGTGTCGGTAATAACCTGACAGAGCAACTATCAGGCC
>NZ_JAKEVN010000233.1:0-1931 GCF_022398505.1 Pseudoalteromonas sp. Isolate3
AAAATATACTCTTAATTTTTATTCTGTTAAGTAGCAGCGTCCTTTTCGGTTGCGGCTCCGAAGACGCTCCAAAAGGCGAACAAAATACGCCAGGTAATGTGGCTACTCTCTATTTTGATGCCTTATATAACCAAAACGATTTGAATCTTGCCATGGAATACTCCACTCCAAAAATGGCGCGTATTATGAAATCTTATGGTACTGCTGGGCAGTTCGCTCGTAACCTTGTCAATATGCAATACGATGAAGTCGTAATTGAAGTCGATATGACCAATATGAGTTTACGCGAGCAATATGGCGATAAAGCCAATATCAATTTAATTTTTACTGGTTATTTTAATGGTAAGAAAGTTGATGACATGCGCAGTGTGAAAATGATACGTAAGAAAGGAAAATGGTACATAGAAAAAATTAATGCCGATCCATTTGCACGTTAATTTAAAACTAAAAAAGGGCCTGATGGCCCTTTTTTAGTATAAGAGTATTGATATTACTCTTCGTCAAACTCTTGATGTTGACGCTGTGCAGGACGCGCTAAGATCTCAACGTAAAACGATGTAAG
Source organism: Pseudoalteromonas sp. Isolate3 (assembly GCF_022398505.1). Taxonomy (NCBI): domain Bacteria; kingdom Pseudomonadati; phylum Pseudomonadota; class Gammaproteobacteria; order Alteromonadales; family Pseudoalteromonadaceae; genus Pseudoalteromonas; species Pseudoalteromonas sp. Isolate3. The sequence continues at coordinate 563 of NZ_JAKEVN010000233.1, forward strand.
CCCTTTAGCTTCGATATCGCTAATACACTTATTAATCTCTGCCACGTGAACGACATTGGCCTCATCCGCTGACTCACCAAACTTACAGTCAAATGCCCAATAGTCAGCACCTGCTGGGAGTGTTTTATTACGCTCACGTTTTAAGTATTTTTTTACTTCGTGCTTGGCTGCATCAACCATACGAGGATATTTAATTTTCTCGTGGTTTAGCGTGAATGTTTTCTTCATTATAGTCCTAGTAACTTGGTTCAATGACAATGGCATTAAGCCATAGGCTGCTATTATAACAAGCACATCTTAATTTAGCTGTACTTTTTGCCATTTTACTTAAATATAGTTTATTCAGAGTCTATGACAATTCGATTAAGCCGCTAATACTTAGGCTGTTGCTAAATGTAGAGGTTGATGTATAGCTTCATCATTTAGGCTGTCATAAAAGGCAGCTGCATCTATTTGTGGCCGCTCAACTGGTTTATTCTTTTCGTAAAAACGTTTTCTAACTGCAGGTTCACAGTTATCAATCACTTCAAGTGGCACATGCTGCCTATCATCACGTATATTCAGTGGTTCAGGATTTAAGCAATGACGCAACCTGATATCTGATAAACCACCTTGCAATAGCCTGTAAGCATTTTCTTGACCAATCAGCATGTCAAACTGCTCAGGTGCCAATGGTTGTGCTGGCCCTGCTCCTAATTCAGTTCGCAGAACAGATTCAGACACATCAGGGTTGGTTAATTCAGTTTTTGGTAGGTGAAACTGACTAAAATCGAGCACATCATGAGAAAGCATTGCTAGTAATAAAGCAAACTCCCCAGGGCGTTTCTCTTGAACACTTTTATTTAGACGATTATCGAGTTGACTCTCTGTGAGCAACAAACCATCAATTTGCATAGTCTTTAGCCAAATAGTTTCTTGATTAACCAGTTATCGGCATTTATGTAATTTTCTTTAGTTTTTTTCTTTACTTAAATAACCAGTTTGCTATTATCAGCGCCGTTGCATTGGAGGGGTTCCCGAGCGGCCAAAGGGATCAGACTGTAAATCTGACGGCTCAGCCTTCGCTGGTTCGAATCCAGCTCCCTCCACCACTTTTCTTATTTGAAAAGTGGGGCCAAATGCAATAGTAAAATCTGTGTGGAGGGGTTCCCGAGCGGCCAAAGGGATCAGACTGTAAATCTGACGGCTCAGCCTTCGCTGGTTCGAATCCAGCTCCCTCCACCACTCTTTACTCTTTCTAACTTTACTCTTTCTAACTTTACTCTTTCTAACTTTACTCTTTCTAACTTTACTCTTTCTAACTTTACTCTTTCTAACTTTACTCTTTCTAACTTTACTCTTTCTAACTTTACTCTTTCTAACTTTACTC
>NZ_JAKEVN010000234.1:0-1887 GCF_022398505.1 Pseudoalteromonas sp. Isolate3
TATTAAATGTTTGTAGCGTTTTTGTTGGTAAAAATATTTATTAACTTTGATGAAATCATTATGAAGTTAGTCAGGTCATCTGTGTTGGAACTAAGTTTAAAGGATGGATAAATGCTAAAAATTAAGTCTTTAGTTTGTGCCATGTGCCTTGTTTTACCAACAGCAAGTTTTGCTGAGCAACCAGTAAATGGGCAAGATTTTATTAATTTATTTGAGAAGCTTTCAGGTAAGCAGCCTGGTATTAGGAAAGGTCACGCCAAAGGTGTGTGCGCTGTCGGCACATTTACACCTAATCAAGCAGCAAAACAGTATTCAATCAGCCCTTTATTTAACGCACCGTCAAAAGCGAATATTCGTTTTTCTATGGGCGGAGGTAACCCTCATGCAGATGAAACATCACGCTCGCCGCGAGGAATGGGGGTGCAGTTTGTACTAGAAAATGGTGATGTGCACAATATTGCAGGGCTAACTACGCCTGTATTTGCAGGTAATAGCCCAGAAGCATTTTTTGGTTTGCTAAGTACCTTATTACCTGACGAGAAAACAGGGAAAATCGATTTTGCGAAAGTGAAAGCATACAGAGAGCAAAACCCGAGTACGTTAGGGCAGTTTAATTGGCTACAAAGCCATAACCCGCCAGCGTCGTATGTGTCTTCGCGGTATTTTGGTGTGCATACCTTTTACATGGTTGATGCAAAGGGCGCTAAGCATGCCTTTAGATGGACTATGGTGCCAGAAGAGCCAGAACAGGTGCTAACAGAAGAGCAAATGAAAACCTTACCAAAATCATTTCTGGCTAAGCGACTTGAAGAGGATTTAGCGAAAGGCAAGGTTCATTATCGTTTTCAAGCTGAACTAGCCGAGCCCGGTGATGCGTTAACGGATCCTTCAGTTCGTTGGCCCGCTGATCGCAAAATAATTAATTTAGGAAAGCTCACCATAGAATCCACAGGTGAATCAGGTTGTGACCTCACTAATTATGACCCAAATCTTTTGTCTAAAGGCTTTATGCCAAGTGATGACAAAGTACTTAAATTACGCTCAACAGCTTATGCGATTTCATTTGCAAAGCGTTTAACGGGGCAATAAGTCTTAAGTGTATCTGTCAGGTTTGATTAAAAGGAATTAATAAACCTGACAGGTGTGTATGAGTTAATAGCAGACTGTCGGGTAAACTCGTTTTTGGACAGAAACGTTTTAGGTATTTATTTGGTAACGCCGCAAATAAACGGCTAAAAATAGTTGGTTATAACTTGTGAAGCACGAACAAAGCCAACTGTTTTTTGTCCGTGCTTTTAATTTTCCTTGTTAGGTGTTCTTATTTCTAGCTCTCGCTATGCCGTCAGATACTTCATTATCAATCGCGATTTGATCGAGAAGATCTCGCTCTTTCTTATCTGGAAGCTTGTACTTATAAAAGACATCCGCAACAAATTTCATATCCTCAATATCAGATTGCAACTGCTGGACATTTGAAGATATCTCTTCAAGATGTTCACTTTGAGTTTGTAGCAATTCGCCACGCTGTGAGTGATGATTGCTATTATAGGCATTGTTGATTTCTTGATTGCGTGTAATTTGAATAGCGATAGATCCAAGCCGTACGAAAATGGCAAATAATAGAATTACAACTAATACCAAAAGGATATGACTTAAATTAATTTCCATCTCCTGACCTCCCTGAACACCTAACAATTTTATAGTGCGCCCATCGCGCATCTTCTTGCCGATGTTACGCGCATGTATTAATAAATCTATTTTTTAACAAATAACGTAATGCAATGCCAACTATAATATTTTTATTGACACTAAAGGTATTCAGAAAATGAAAATACGCTCATCGCTCATTTTCTTGAATATGGGAGTACAATAACTAAACTGTATATT